>DGII01000067.1 GCA_002393095.1 Lachnospiraceae bacterium UBA3826
GGATATGATGAGGGCGGTCAGCTTACTGAGGCCGTGCGCAGAAAGCCCTACTCTGTCGTACTCTTTGATGAGATAGAGAAGGCCCATCCCGATGTATTCAATGTACTCTTACAGGTGCTTGATGACGGTCGTATAACGGACAGTCAGGGAAGAACGGTAGATTTCAAGAATACCATCCTTATCATGACCTCCAATATCGGAGCACAATACCTTATTGACGGTATTGATGCAGACGGTAACATACAGCCGGATGCCGAGGCTAACGTGATGGAAGAGCTAAGAGCTCATTTCAGGCCCGAATTCCTTAACAGGCTCGACGAGACCATACTCTTTAAGCCTCTTACCAAAGAGAATATCGGTGGTATTGTGGATCTGATCTTAGCTGACTTAAATAAGCGGCTTGCAGACAGAGACCTGCATATAGAAATAAGCGATTCAGCCAAGACCTACATCGCGGATAACGCTTATGATCCCATATATGGCGCAAGACCTCTTAAGAGATATATGCAGAAGTATGTTGAGACCCTCTCCGCCAAGCTTATCCTTGAGGGAGATATAGATTCCGGTCAGACCATCTATATAGATGTATCGGGCGATGAACTCACAGCGAGCATAAGATAAAGTATGAATGGCACCCTTTGGGGTGCCATTTGCTTACTTGAATGCCTCTGTCGCAGCCACGGCCCTCTTCCAGCCAGCGTAGCTCTCTTCCCGCCTGCTTTCATTAAAGGCGGGAATAAAGGTCTTATCCACCATATAATTATCCGTAAGAGCCTCAGGACTGTCGAAGAAGCCCACGGCAAGTCCTGCCAGATATGCGGCTCCGAGCGCCGTAGTCTCATTTATGACCGGTCTCTCCACCGGAACTCCCAGAATATCTGCCTGGAACTGCATAAGCAGGTTATTCTTGACCGCTCCTCCGTCCACCTTAAGCTTCTTAAGGCTTATACCGCTGTCAAGCTCCATGGCTTCTATCAGGTCTCTGCTCTGATATGCAAGAGATTCAAGGGTTGCCCGGACAAAATGTGCCTTAGTCGTACCTCTCGTAAGCCCGAATACCGCTCCCCTTGCCTTATCATCCCAGTAAGGAGCTCCAAGCCCCACGAAAGCAGGCACCACATATACTCCCTCACTGTCTTCACATCCAAGCGCAACCTGCTCACTCTCCGGTGCGGTATCTATAAGCTTAAGTCCGTCTCTTAACCACTGTATTGCGCTTCCTGCCACGAATACGCTTCCTTCAAGGGCATATTCCACCTTGTCATTAAGTCCCCATGCTATGGTCGTCACAAGCCCGTGCTCGGAGTTTATGGGCTTCTGTCCCGTATTCATAAGAAGGAAACAGCCCGTTCCATAGGTATTCTTAGCCATTCCCGCATTGAAGCAGGTCTGTCCGAAGAGTGCCGCCTGCTGATCACCTGCGATCCCTGCGATTGGTATCTCCAGATTATAGAAATGATACGGTGCTGTGTGTGCATATATACATGACGAGGGCTTAACCTCAGGAAGCATGGACACTGGTATATCAAGTTCCTTAAGTATATCCTCATCCCACTTAAGATCGTATATATTGTAAAGCATGGTGCGGCTGGCATTGGAATAATCCGTTACATGCGCAGCTCCTCCCGACAGCTTATATACAAGCCACGAATCTATGGTACCGAACATTAGGTCTCCGTGCCTAGCCTTATCCATTGCGCCATCCACGTTGTCAAGTATCCATCTTATCTTGGTGGCAGAGAAGTACGGATCTATAAGCAGACCTGTCTTGGCCTTTATAACCTCCTTTAACCCCCTTTGTCTTAAGTTCTCACATATATCCGCAGTCTGCCTTGACTGCCAGCAGATGGCATTATATATGGGCTTGCCCGTGATACGATCCCATACCACGGCAGTCTCACGCTGATTCGTGATCCCGATAGCCTCTACCTCGCCGGGACTTATTCCTGCCTTAACTATCGCCTCCATATAGACAGAGACCACCGACAGCCATATCTCATTCGCATCATGTTCCACCCAGCCGGGCTTTTTGAAGTACTGTGTGAATTCCTTCTGCGCCACCTGTACTATGGAACCGTTCTTATCGAAAATGATCGCTCTGCTGCTTGTAGTCCCCTGATCTATTGCCAGTATGTAACCTGCCATATCCAATACCTCCCTAAGCCTGCCTTAAGGTCTTGTTGCTAACTCTCATCATCCTTATCATCCAGCATTCCCGTATAGAACTCATCACTCTCTATAAGCTCAAGCATACATGCCACTACCTCAGGGTCGAACTGCTTACCGGAATTACTCTTAAGCTCATTCACGATAGTCTCCTTGGATAATCTCGGTCTGTAGCAGCGATCCGAGCTCATGGCATCATACGAATCGGCAACTCCGATTATCCTTGCAAGGAATGGTATACTCTCTCCCTTAAGTCCCTGAGGATAGCCCTTGCCGTCATAACGTTCATGATGATATCTGGCACCGTCGGCTATACCGTCTATGGCGGTGAAGTCCTTAAGTATCTCGGCACCCTTGGCGGCATGCGTCTCAATAATGGCTCTCTCATCCCCTGTAAGTCTTCCGGGCTTATTAAGTATCTCATCCGGAATATATATCTTGCCTATATCATGTAACAGGGCAATGTAATATATAAGCTCCACATCCCTCTCCGGAAGCTTAAGCTTCTTGGCCAGCTCCTTGGAATAATATGCTACTCTCATGGAATGGCCCTTGGTATTGGGGTCCTTGGTATCTATGAAATTCGAGAAGGTCTGCATAGTCTGTACGATTATGCTCTTATCCTCTTCATTCTCACGCTTAAGAGGCGCCAACCTGTATTCGGCGATAAAATATCCGATGATTACCGTAGCCAGTATGAAAGTGAGCACCAGATTGAACCAGAACAGCTTATAATCCGTCAGCTTATATACAATATCGAAGGTGAAGGTTATATCAGATATGTCCTCGATAACAGGGCACATTATGATAAAACCGAAGCTCTGGACATCCTCCGCCTCAACGATACTGTTATGATCCATACTGCTGACTGTAAGTATCGAATCCTTAAGGTCGTATCTTATATTCCACGAATCAGATATTCTGGCATCCTTGGGAAGCTTGATCTGTGCAGTCCAGTTCGTCAGATCCTGCCCCGTATTATTATGAAAAACCGCATCATACTGTATGCCGTGTTCTTCGGGTCCCTCCGGCCAATCCTTGGAATGATCCAGAGTTATGAAGATGTCCTCATCCAGATCATCACTTAGCTTACTGTCCTGCTTCATGGTCATTGTCACAGGGATCGACATCTTATACTCCAGATAAGTGTACACGCACAGATTTAACAATACGATCGCACCGATAAGGAATACGATCATTCCGTTCTTTTTAAACATTTTCTCTCCGATACTGAAAAAATCAAGAATACCAAAATACTTATAATACTAAATGCACTGCACAATATCCGAAAATTCCCACATATACTATATAAATGTACTATTTCCCATTGTAAAAGTCAATCACCGCATAATACAAAACACCACAAAATATAACAGTATTTATCGCAAAGGTTATTGACATATCCAAAATATATGATAATATGAACATATGAACAGTTATTCATATGTTCGTATTATCTATGGTCGTTTTAAAGGTTAAGGAGGGATAACGTGGAGAATATGGTCAGGCTACCGGACGATGAGACACTGGCTAAGCTGTCGGAATTCTATAAGGTCTTCGGAGACTATACGAGAGTAAAGCTTCTGTGTCAGTTAAGGCAGGGCGAGATGTGCGTACAGGATATAGCGGATTCCATCGGTATGACACAGTCCGCAGTCTCACATCAGCTACGGATACTCAAGGGAATGGCCTTAGTCGCCGGCAGAAGGGACGGCAAGACCGTCTTCTACTCATTAGCAGATGATCATATAGCCGGAATACTTGATATGGGACTTGAACATATCAACGAATGAACACACTAATCTGATTCATAACAGGAGGATAAGCATTATGAACAAAACATTTATCTTAGAGGACCTTGATTGCGCTCATTGCGCAGGTAAGATCGAAGAAGACGCCGGAAAGATCGCAGGTGTTATAAGCAGCAAGTGCACTCTTCTAACCCAGAAGCTTAAGCTTGAACTTGAGGATGGAGCAAACTTGGCTTCTGTCGTCAAGGAGGTTAAGTCCATCGTCAAAAAGTACGAGCCCGATGTGACCGTTATAGAAAAGTAATATACAGGATATACAGTAAATAAGTCAGGAGAGTCTGTAATTATGTCAAAGAAATTAAAAAAAGGACTTATCAGGATCATCATATGCGCGGTTTTATTCATACTTATTAAGCTTGCCGAGTACTTTACTCCCATAGCTGAGCTTAAGCTCCTTTCACTTATCTTATATCTGGCAATATATGTGTCGATAAGCCATGACATAATCAAGAACGCCTGTATGAATATATTGCACGGCAATACGCTTGATGAGAACTTCTTGATGATGATCGCCTCCATAGGTGCTTTTTTCATCGGAAGCTATTCCGAGGGTGTTGCCGTTATACTTTTCTATCAGATCGGTGAATGGTTCCAATCCTACGCTGTCGGCAAGAGCCGTAATTCCATAAAGGAGCTGATGAGCATACGCCCCGACTACGCCGTAGTGCTGCGGGACGGTGCGGAGGATGAAGTTGATCCTGATGAGGTGTCCGTGGGCGAGACAATAATCGTAAGACCCGGCGAGAAGATCCCTCTTGACGGAGTGGTCGTCGAAGGAACCTCCTCCCTTGATACCATGGCTCTCACCGGAGAAAGCCTTCCCCGTGATATAGTAAAGGGAGACGAGGTCATATCCGGGTGCGTCAACCTAAGCGGTCTCCTTAAGATCAGCGTATCCAAGGAATTCGGGGAATCAACCGTATCTAAGATACTTGAGCTTGTCGAGAATGCCACCGATAAAAAAGCCGAATCCGAGAATTTTATATCAAAATTCGCAAGATACTATACTCCGGCCGTTGTCGGAGCCGCAATTCTGCTAGCGCTCATCCCTTCCCTTATAACCGGTGCATGGCTTACATGGATATACAGAGCACTGTCATTCCTTGTCATATCCTGCCCCTGCGCGCTTGTGATAAGCATTCCTTTAAGCTTCTTCGGCGGTATAGGCGGTGCCGGCAGGGAGGGCATCCTTGTCAAAGGAAGCAGCTTCTTAGAGCAGCTTGACAAGGCGGAGATAATCGCTCTTGACAAGACAGGCACACTGACTAAGGGCAAGTTCGGCGTAGACAGGATATGTTCTCTTGCAGACGAACTCTCAGAGGATAAGCTGCTTAATATCGCGGCAACCGCCGAAAGCTACTCCTCTCACCCCATAGCCGTATCCATTGTAGAGCACTATACCAAGCTATCCGGTACGGACCGTGATATTCTGAAAAACGATATAGATGATATAGCAGAGCTTGCCGGACACGGCATAGAGGCTGTTATAGATTCTCACAGATACTTTGTGGGTAATGATAAGCTGCTTAAGGAAAGAAAGCTTTCTGATACGGATATCCCTTCCGCATCCGACATAACAGGAACCGTGGTATATATTGCCGATGAATACAGAGTCCTTGGCTATATTATACTTTCCGATATCATTAAGCCGGATGCCGCGGATGCCATATCCGGTCTTACGGCCGCCGGAATAAAGCGTATCGTCATGCTTACCGGCGACAGAAAGGCGACTGCCGAAGCAGTCGCCGCCAAGCTTGGTATCAAGGAATACTATTCCGATCTTCTGCCTGCCGATAAGGTGGACAGAGTCGAAAGCCTCTATAAAGATAAATCTCCGTCCGGCAAGCTCATATTCGTGGGAGACGGTATCAATGACGCTCCCGTGCTTGCCAGAGCAGATATCGGTATAGCCATGGGAGGCTTAGGCTCCGATGCCGCAATAGAAGCAGCAGATATCGTCATCATGACCGACGAACCGGGCAAGATCGCCAAGGCTGTCGCCATATCGCGTAAGACGCTTCGCATCGTACATGAGAATATCGTATTCGCCATAGGTATAAAACTGCTTGTATTACTGCTCGCAGCCCTTGGTGTTGCTACCATGTGGGCAGCCGTGTTCGCTGATGTGGGTGTTGCCTTCATAGCTATACTCAATGCCATGAGAGCTCTTAAGACCTCTTAAGGGGTCTTAAAGGCACTCAGATACTCGGTTATTCTCTCCTGTATGGCTTTGGCAGCGGTAGTGGCATCATAGGCTCCCATGAAATAGCCTGCCGACTCTTCATCGATTATGGTATGCAGATCTGCGTCATCACATGCCAGTCTGTCTATCTTATATATGTTCTCAAGAAGCTCGTTGCACTCATCCTTGCTTAAGGGAGTAAGCGTAACAAAGGTATCACCGACAAGGTATGTAGGCTTCTCCCAGCCGACCTCTTCCTCACCGTAATAGTTATTGACTTCGGTACCCGCTTTTTTAACGGCAGCCTCCAGAGCTTTCTTAGCCATAGGAAGGTTAGTATACATCTCATCACATATACCGGTATCATAGAGCCTTCTTACAAAGCTCCATGCTCCATCCTTTTCCGAAGACGCCTCACATATTGCCCATGCATTATTAAAGCTTATGCTGCTTCCGATATCACCCTTGGTAGGCATACCGACCATTGTTATCGGGGCATCGAAGACACCCTCATACGCTTCGAGATACGAATTAAAGTCATATATACTTCTTATCTCACATATAGCCTCGTCATTCCTGTACTTGAGCGCATAATCGTTGTATGGCCAGCCGTGTTCCTCGCTGTTGTCGCTATACGAGGGATAATCCCCAGGATATGTGGCTGCAAAGGACAGTATCTTCGTAAAATCCGTGTTGTCAAAATCACAGCTAAGGTTCTCCCAATCGATATAATCATCCGCGGTATTCTCGAATATATTATACATCAGGGATGACTGTATGCTGTCTCCGAAGGCAACAGTCCCCGTATATGAATTCCTTACTGCCATAAGATAATCCGTCAGCCTGTTGGTCATCTTATTGCCCATATTATAATTCTTGGCAAATACCGTATTAACGGAGAAATCATGTGAGAACATAAGCAGCCTGTCATCCTGCGAGAACGCCTCTATGACATTGGGTGCATAGTCGCCAAGCTCTATCTCACTGTCGGTTGCTATGAATTCCTTCTGGTCTGCATAGAGCCCCATGCTCATATAGCCTCTGAACGGAATATTCATATTGACATGCATTATATCCGGAATTCTCCCCGATTCAATATCCTTCTTAAAGGCTTCACTGCCCTTTATATAATCGGAATTAATAGTCATAAGGGCGTAATCGAGCATATCTATCCTGTAGTCCTTATTGGTCCGGTTAAAATCTATGACCTCCTCCACAGTGTCCATATCTATACCCACTCCTGCCATGATGAGCTTTTTACGTGTATCCTTACTCATATCCACCGGAGTAAAATGCATGAGCGAATACGACTCGGAGCCGGAATCATAACAGTTACCGTATACATCCCCGTTATCCGCTATCATAATATCGTCAAGATAGGTTATATACGCGTCTGTAGTCGGGAATGCCATCACCTTATTATATGACGTATCACCAACAGTATACGTACTTACCCCGTTATCTCCGGAGAAAATGATCCTGTCACCTCCGCCGCTGCTCATATTATATAATTGATTAAGCTTACAGGGATTATCCTTGATAACGCTCTTTTTCCTTGAATCAATATTCATGACCGTCATCTCATAGTCCTCTGCACCATATGTGAATATCAGGATATCACCACCCTTAAGGGCAAATACTCTGTCTATCGAATCATCCCCCTCAAAATTAAGTATATCCGCTCTTTCACCGTCCTTATATACATATATACCCTCACTGGTAAGCGCAAGAAGTCTTCCGTCGTCTGTTAAGGCCACATCCCTCACTACGAATTCATAATCCGCATCCTCGAATATTATGGACTCCTTCACCTCACCCTCGGTATCATACTCCAAAAGCTCATAAGCATAGTAATATCCGTAATCCGAATCATAATTACTGATAGAATGGATGAAGTAGACGTTACCATCCTTATCCGTCTCCATATCATAGTAATTGTCATCATAGTCGTGCTCTATCTCAAAGCTCTTACCTGTCTTCTTACAATCATAATCATAGTAATCAACGGTTATCTTCACCGCATTATCAGGATATACGGCATCCGTTATGGCATCATAATCATAATCCTTATGGCAGAGCACTATATTATCCGCATTATAAGCAGTCTCTCCGCCTTCGATGCCGCTGATCCGGTCCTTCAGCCTGTATGCATACGCATCGCCATTATAGAAATCATCTCCCGTGCCGCTCTTAACATCTGCCGTATTATCATCCGTTCCCTCAGAAGAGCCCTCCTGCTCCTTTGTTGAAGGAGTCGCCTCCTGCTGCTGTGTGCCATCCTCTTTAGCAGGTTCACCTGATGCATCCGGCTTCTTTCCGCATCCGGAGAGGCTTCCTATAAGCAGTACGCCTATAATTATTGCCACCGTCAGGGCACAGACTGCCTTGAAGTTAAGTATCCTGTTTCCGTCTTTCTCCGTTCTCATGCATTCCTCCCTTTTACTTATATTAAATCACCATTTAATATTTCATCAAGTAAAGTATATATCTCATCCCTTCCCACCTTGGTCTGGGCAGAAAAGGGTATAAGAATATCCTCTTCCTTAAGCTTAAGCGTCTGTCTTATGACCCCTACGCACTTTGCCACCTCGCTTCTCTTAAGCTTATCAAGCTTGGTTGCTATTATCACAGGCTTAAAGCCATTATTCACTATCCAGTCATACATCTCTACATCATTGATTCCGGGCTTGTGCCTGATGTCTATTAGGAGGAATACAAGCCTAAGCTGTCTCGACTTATGGAGATACCTCTCGATCATCTTGCCCCATTTAGCCTTGACCTCCACGCTTACACCGGCATATCCGTAACCCGGAAGATCCACAAAATACATACTGTCATTGACATTATAGAAGTTGATGGTCTGAGTCTTGCCGGGGGTCTGACTTATCCTTGCGTATGACTTGCGATTCATGAGTGCATTGATAAGTGATGATTTACCCACGTTACTCTTACCGGCGAAAGCAACCTCCGGCAGAGCATTATCCGGAAGCTTACTGGTTATTCCGCATACCGTCTCTAAATTGACCGATTTTATGACCATATCTTTTCCCTACATATCTATAGCCTGATATACGACCTCGTCCATATCGGATACGAATATTATATCCATTCCGCCCGTGATCTCAGCATCAAGCTCCTCTACATCCTTTTCATTCTCCTTGGGAACCAGTACCTTCTTAATTCCCGCTGTCTTGGCAGCTAAAAGCTTCTCCTTAAGTCCACCTATCGGAAGCACCTTGCCTCTTAACGTGATCTCTCCGGTCATTGCAACCTTGCAGAATACCTTCTTACCTATCACTGTAGATAAAAGAGCTGTTGCCATTGTGATACCCGCGCTCGGACCGTCCTTAGGTACCGCTCCCTCAGGTATATGCAGATGAAAATCATTATCCTTAAAGACCTCCGGCTCTATGCCGTACTTCTTACCCACCGAACGGACATAGCTTAAGGCAATGGCAGCGGACTCCTTCATCACATCTCCCATCTGTCCGGTAAGCCTGATCTCACCCTTACCCGGCATCATATTAACCTCTATCTGGAGAGTATCGCCGCCTACCGCAGTCCATGCCAAGCCTCTTACTATACCTACCTCATCCTTCTTATTGGCCATGATGGCGCTGTATCTGTGCTTACCCAGATAGTCTGTCAGATTTTTGCTGTTCACCGTTATCTTGTCAACCGCATATAAGGCTCTGCCCCTGCATGTCTTTTCGCCGGCTTTCTTGGAAATTAATTTGTCATTTGATTTTTCAGCCTGTTGCAGTTCCTCCAGATGTTGCTTTGCGCACTTACGGCATATCTCTCCAAGCTTTCTCTCAAGCTCACGCACTCCTGCCTCTCTGGTATAATAACGTATGATATCTTTAATTGCTCCGTCGGATATGACAAGCTGTCTGCGAGTCATGCCGTTAGCCTCATACTGCTTGGCTAACAGATGCTCCTTAGCTATATGGTATTTCTCATTCTGGGTATATCCCGATACCTGTATAAGCTCCATTCTGTCAAGCAGAGGTCTTGGGATAGTGCTTGTATCATTAGCTGTTGCTATGAACAGCACCTCCGATAAGTCTATCGGCAGTTCCACATAATGATCCCTAAACTGCTTGTTCTGATCCGGATCAAGCACCTCAAGGAGTGCTGAGAATGTATCCCCCTTATAATCATTGCTGACCTTATCTATCTCATCTAAGAGCATAAGAGGATTCTTGACACCTGCCTGACGCATACCGGAGGCTATTCTTCCGGGCATTGCTCCCACATATGTACGCCTGTGTCCTCTTATCTCGGCTTCATCCCTTACTCCGCCAAGACTCACCCTTATATATTCCTTATCAAGTGCCCTTGCTATACTCTTGGCTATCGATGTCTTACCCGTTCCGGGCGGCCCTACCAGACACATTATGGGGCTTTTTCCCTTCCTTGTCATAGCTCTGACGGAAAGGAATTCCAGAACTCTCTCCTTGACCTTATCAAGTCCGTAATGGTCCTTATCAAGTATCTCCTCAGCATGCTTTATGTCCGTATTATCTTCAGACATCTTATCCCAAGGGAGCTCTAACAGCGTCTCTATATAGGATCTCTGAACATATCCTTCCTGACTGGAATCGGATATATTGTCAAAACGGCGTATCTCCTTGCGTATCTTATCCTTGATATCATCGCTTGCATTAAGCTCATCAGTCCGCTTATAGAATATCTCGCTGTCCGTATATTCCTCACCCTTAGACAGCTCCTTGCGGATATACGCCATCTGCTCCCGAAGGATATATTCCCTCTGATTCTTATTGACCTTGCTCTGTATCTCCTGACTCAGCTTATAATGAATGCTCGCTATATTGGTCTCTTCCGCAAGAATGGCGGATAAGGTCTCATATCTGTCAGCAGTGGATATCGCCTCTAGAATAGCCTGCTTCTTATCAAATGCTACCGGAATATTCATTGATATCCTGTTTACGATCTCACCGAGGCTCATGGAGGGATCTATCTGTGAGTTAAGCGTCTGGCTTATCTTGGGATGATACTCAAGATAACCCCCAAGCATCTCCACCATTGTGCGGAATGCCGCCTCCTCATAATCCGGGTCATCGCTTATATGACCGTCATCCTCTTCTATCTCCGTAACATCCCCAAGGGCATATGTACCCTGAGCATTGGCACTCTGCATACCGTTAAGCCTTCCCCTGTTTTGCCCCTCAGCCAATACCCTTATGGTATTATTGGGAAGCTTGGTTATCTGCCTGACCTGAATGATAGTACCGATCTCATAGAGCCCTTCTATTCCCGGCTCCTCTTCAGTCATAACACGCTGAGTCACCGTAAAAAGCTTTCCTCCGCTCTTCATGGCTACTCTTACGGCCACTATGGAAGGTTTCCTGTTAAGATCAAAATGTATGACCATTCCAGGAAATATCGTCAATCCCTTAAGTGCGACTACAGGTATATTCACTCTATCCTCCAATCACTCTGTTATCCCAACAATTATCTGCTTTATCAGTCACCCACCGAAGCAGATGACCTGCCTATATTATCTGAACGCTAAGAAGTACTATACTCATAAGTGCTTCTTGCTGATTGTTCATAGAATATAGGCAGGCCATCTGCTCGGGCGACTGCTTGATCAGTCTCTGTATACTGTGGGCTGCTGTCCGTCAGTTACCGCAGCCTTGGTTATCACGCATCTTGTAATAGACTCATCCGAAGGGATCTCGTACATTACATTCATCATGATCTTCTCCATGATCGTTCGAAGTCCTCTGGCTCCGGTCTTCTGCTCGAAGGCCTCATCAGCTATCGCCTCTATCGCATCATCTTCGAAGCTTAACTGCACTCCGTCGAATCCGAATAGCTTCTTATACTGCTTGATAAGCGCATTCTTAGGCTCCTTGAGGATCTTCACAAGAGAGTCCTTATCCAATCCTTCAAGAGATACTCTTATGGGCACACGTCCGACAAATTCGGGTATCAGACCGAATTTTATGAGATCCGGAGTGGATACATGACTTAGAACCTCTCCTATGTCATGCCCTGACTTTTTGCCAAGCTCCGCATTGAATCCGATGGACTTGCGGTTAAGTCTCTCCTCTATTATCTTGTCCAATCCGTCGAAGGCTCCTCCGCATATGAACAGAATATTCGAGGTATCTATCTGTATAAGCTCCTGATGGGGGTGCTTACGCCCACCCTGAGGGGGAACACTTGCCACCGTACCCTCTACTATCTTAAGGAGTGCCTGTTGTACTCCTTCGCCCGATACATCTCTGGTAATAGATACGTTCTCACTCTTTTTGGTGATCTTATCTATCTCGTCTATATATATGATACCGTATTGGGCTCTTTCAACGTCATAATCTGCCGCCTGTATAAGCTTAAGCAGGATATTCTCCACATCCTCACCCACATAGCCGGCTTCTGTCAGTGTAGTGGCATCGGCTATGGCAAAAGGAACATTGATGATCTTGGCAAGAGTCTGGGCAAGGTATGTCTTGCCGCTTCCCGTAGGCCCCATCATGATGATATTACTCTTCTGGAGCTCCACATCGTCCTCTTCGTCGTTCTCGCTCATAACTCTCTTATAGTGGTTATATACCGCTACTGCAAGGACTTTCTTGGCTTCCTCCTGACCTATCACATAGTCGTCTAAGAAACTCTTGATCTCTACAGGCTTAAGAAGATTAATATCCTTGGAAGTTCCGCCACCTTCCTCATCCCTGTCGCCGAACTCTTCCTCAAGAATATCACTGCATATACCAACGCATTCATCACAGATGAATATATTATTCGGTCCTGCTATGAGCTTAAGTACTTCTCCCTGTGTCTTACCGCAGAATGAGCAACACACCTCGGAATTACCCGTGTTATTTCTCATCCTTCTTAACCTCAGTTCTGCTTGATACCACCGAATCTATAAGCCCGTATTCAAGAGCTTCCTCGGCACTCTTCCAATTATCTCTCTCTGTGTCCGCTGCCACCTTCTCATAATCCTGACCTGTATTAGCCGCAAGTATCCTGTTAAGCTTCTCCTTGGTCTTAAGTATGTGCTCAGCCGTTATCTGAATCTCGGTAGCCTGACCCTGTGCACCGCCGCT
>DGII01000044.1 GCA_002393095.1 Lachnospiraceae bacterium UBA3826
AACTATTTTTTAATAAAAAAAGACCCCTATACCATTTGATATAGAGATCTTATTCCGTCATCTTATCTTAATGACATTGGGTGAATACCTACTCCTGTTTTTGTGAGTGATTTTTTTTGTTTAATTGTATGAACAATCGTGATATAATGATAAAACATAACACTATTTCCCGGAGTATTACGGGATTTGTTCTTATGAGAGACTGGAGGTAGGCAATGGAAAGAAAAAAGACAAATCGTGTTGAAAAAAAGGGTAAGATAAGCATGCAATTGCTTGTAGTCCTTATTCCTATGATTGCGATTTTCATAGTTGTTGTTGCTGCAATAATCTTTACAGAATCAAAGTCGATAATCACGGAGCAGGCTAAGAACGGCCTTGAAAAGGAATCAAAGGCTAATGCCAATGATATTTCGGGAACGTTGAATAATATCAAGGGATATTATAATGGACTTGGAGATAATCTGGAGGTATCCGCCCAGAGTGAAGCTGATATTAAAGAGGCTTTACAACCCGGAATGAAAGAATATCCGGATATGGTAAATGATGTATATGTTGCATTATCGGATAAGTCGTTCATTGATGGTGGGGATTGGGTTCCTGCAGATGATTATGATCCGACGACCAGAGGATGGTATAAGACCGGAAGTACATCTTCAACTGTTATATTTGGACCACCGGATATAGATATGGACACAAAAGAAATGGTTGTAAACGGTGTAAGGGCTGTAAGTCTTCCAAACGGAAGTCAAGGTGTCCTCTCTACGGATATATTCCTTAAAAAGCTCTCAGATGCTGTTAAGGAGTATTCTCCTTTGGGAACAGGCAGTAGTATGTTATTTGCCGGTGCATCGATAATCGGAGCGCCTACAGAGGATTATCTTGGGGTTGATGCAACCACGCTTACCAATGACGGATTTGTTCAGGAAATATATAAGAATGTCAGTTCCGGAAAAAGCGGAGAAGTATATCTGATCAAAGGAAATGAGGGTGATGACTATTTCGTTTCGATGGAGAACGTAGAAGGAACCGATTGGACCCTTGTATCATATGTGCGCAAAACTGATGTATTGAAGGGATTATATAATCTTCAGATAGTGACGGTCATTCTGGTATTACTCATGCTGCTCATCAGTACAGCCATAATACTGTATCTTGTTAGAAGGATGATCACCAAGCCGATCAAGAGCCTTACCGATACGATATCAAAGATCTCAGACGGAGATTTCAGTGTCAGCATCCAAAAGGGCGGAAATAATGAGATTGGCACTATGAATAACAGTATGGCTGATTACGTTGTACGCATGAGGCAGACTCTCGGTGAGATGAAGGCAGTGACCAACGGACTTTCAGTCGAAGCCGACAGCAGTATGAATGCTGCCGAATCAATGAGCGATCAGGCTCAAAAGCAGAGTCAGTCAATGGTACAGATCCATGAGGCAATGGAAGGAGTGGCTAATTCCGTTACAGAGCTTGCCACTAATGCTACCGAACTTGCGCAGGCTGTAAGTGAGATGACAGAACGCGGCGATGCTACAAGACAGATAATGAATGAGCTTCTGGAGAAGGCTAAAAAAGGCCAGCAGGATATGGATAATGTCCAGAAGAATATGAGTACGATCTCGCTGTCCATGACAGAGATGAACGAGGTAGTTGAATCTGTTGATGAAGCGGCCAATAAGATCAATACGATAGTTGAAATGATCAACTCTATCTCATCTCAGACCAATCTCTTATCTCTCAATGCTTCGATCGAGGCAGCAAGAGCAGGAGAAGCAGGCAGAGGATTTGCGGTTGTGGCAACCGAGATCGGTAATCTGGCAAACGACAGTGCCAATGCAACTACTGAGATAAGTAATATCATCAGAGATATCACTGAGCAGATCAAGACATTGTATGAACATTCACAGACAAGTATGCATGATATTGCAAACAGCAGCGAGGCGGTAAGTGAGACCGGCGGAACATTTGCAGATATATTCTCTGCCCTTGATGAAGCTGGACAAACTGTCAATGATATGGTCGGCAAGATGGATAAGGTCGGTGATATAGCAACAGCTGTTGCTGCCATTGCAGAGGAGCAGTCAGCAAGTACAGAGGAAGTAACCGCAACGGTTGAAGTCGCAGCTACGAGTGCAAAGAGTGTTGCTGATGAAAGTCAGAGTGTTGATAAGAGTGCTGCCACAGTGGCACAGTCTTCAACACGTATCGGAGAATTTGTTGATTCATTTGTTATATAGAGATTCTTATAGGGGCTGCTCGTTTGAGCAGCCCTCAGATTGCAGACAAAGCGGGAGCGGAATTTCGGATTTCGCTCCCGCTTTTTGCTTTAAAGGTTTGTATTAAATGCAATCATCGGACAAAGGCTGCAGATATGTTGTATGAATAGGTGTAATTAACGGTTTCCCGTCATATGAAGATATGGTAAAATATCTTACAAAGAAGTGAGGGCGTATGATCTGTACAGTGAAAAATACGACAGAGTCAGGCCATTGGGAGGTACAAAATGAAGAAACTTATGTATGAACTGTACAAAAGAAGGGAGAAGATACTTATATTGCTTGTAGGTTTCTTCTTCGGGACCGTAGTGGGCATCTTCTTGGCACCGGCCAAGAACGGTATCACCATAGGAAGCTACAACGGCAATAATTCGGCCAAGAAGGATGCCGAGGAAGAATTCCATGAAGATCTCGCATTGGAGATGGGAGAATTAAGGTAAAGGTTCAGAGAGATCTCTATGCGATGTTCGCACAGTTCGGTACGGATAATACAGGCAGTTGGCGTGAGAATACGTCAGCTGCCTGATTTTTTGTGCTATAATGGACAAGATTGGAGATGACTTATGCTAAGCATTGATCAGTACAGAGAAATATACAGAATACTGGATTCGGCGACACCGGTTGCATATGACTGCGGAACTCTCTGCGGTTCTGTCTGTTGCAGTGATTCATCCTTTGGCGCAGACGAGTCGTATATATATCTTCTTCCGGGCGAGAAGGAGTACCTCGACTCCATCGGCTGCAGTATACCGATAATAAGCGAGAAGAGGTCGGAGCATTACCTGCCGGGCTCATGGGGAGATATCGTCTATATAGCTCATTGCCCGGGGGAAAACGCCTGTGGCAGGGATGTGCGTCCGATCCAGTGCAGGACCTTTCCGCTGGAGCCTTATATAAACGCTGACGGATCCCTTGAGATGATTCCCGAGCGTACGGATCTTCCGTATAAATGCCCGTTCATAGAAGGAGAGGCCGAATTATCTGAAGACTTCCGCAGGGCAACTTATGAGGCGTGGTCGATGCTGATAGAAGATGAGGCTATAAGGGATATGGTCATGATGGATTCGGACGAGAGGGCTATAGATGTGGAAAAACCGGATGCGACTGACAATACTGCCGCTCAGAGATTACGCTGCCCCTGCTGCGGACACTATACACTTACGGAGGCAGGCGCATATGAGATATGCCCCGTCTGCTTCTGGGAGGATGACCCGGTGCAGGAAGAAGACCCTGACTATGAAGGCGGAGCTAATGAACTGTCCCTTAATGAGTGCAGGGAGAACTACAGGCTGTACGGAGCCTGTGAGCAGAGGTTTGCAGGCAGAGTCAGGAAACCGCTGCCGGAGGAATGCGCGGATGCGGAGGAGACCGGCAACACAGATGCAGATGCCGCAACGGAGGAGATGCCATGAGTAACAGGAAGAGGGATGTAATAATTATCGCATCTATTGCGATCTGTCTGATATATGCGTTCTTCACGATCAGAGATCATTACAGAGCCGATGAGCCGGCACCCGTAAGTCACGTATCGGTAGTGCCGCCGCTTGCTGATACCCCGGATAGCGAAGAAGCAACATCAAAAGAGACTGAGACAGAGTCTGAGGAAAGCATCGAAGAAGCTGCATCTAAAGACGACGAAGCAGCAACTGAGGTCGAAGAAGCTGCACCTGCGACCGAAGAAGCCGTGCCTGAGGCTGAAGGATCAGCACCCGCGACTGTCACATACAGATTCAGAAATAAGAAGCTGCTAAGCGATCATTACAATAAACACGGGATCGACATGGGCTTTGCATCCGCTGCGGAATATGAGGCAGCCGCAGCCGCAGTAGTGACAAATCCTAATGCTCTTCATAAGACGGAGAAAGAGGACGGAGATGACGTATATTACGTGGAAGCGACCAACGAATTCGTCGTTGTCTCTACGGATGGATATATCAGGACGTATTTCTGCCCGGACTCGGGGATCAAATATTACAACAAACAGTAGATCGGCTCCGGAGTAAGCTCTGATTCCGACTATAAATAATGCAGATCCGCTCTAAAGGATCTGCACCAAACAGCCGATATAGATATAAGATAAGTGATACTGTCGCAATAAAGGTCGAAAAGGATTTTGATCATGCAGACAACGGGAGATCATAGAACGGACGGGTCGTAACCGTGATCCCAGTCTGTGCCGAACACAGGGAGGTGGAGTAGATGACAGGTATCGGAGGTATAACGGCATACCCGCAATTTGACCGTTCGCAGGTCATGGGAGCGCAATTCGGGCGTTCGATATTTTCTCAGAATATGAACAGTAATACAGGCAACACTGTAACGGGGGTTAACAGGGTTGCATCGGTAACGGGCAGGGATATTGGTTCTGCGCCCGGTATTTCGCGTGGAGGCTCGACAAGACTGACTTCGCCCATATACGGGAAGAATACGACGGATACTGATCCAGGCAAGTCATGGCAGTTAAGGAGACTTGCAAGGAAGCTTACCCAGACTAAGGAAGAGGAAAAGCAGAAGACATTCACGGCACGGTCTGACGATAAGGAGAAGGATTTCTTAGCAAAGTTCGGTCTGGATGAAAAGACTAAGGAAGACGAACCTCAGCTCGAGGCTAAGTATAACTATAATTACAAGGAAGTAGCCAATAAGATCAAGCAGGCCAAGACATCGGTGAGTGCTGAGCAGGCAGTCATAAGTGCCAAGAGAAAGGTGCTTGAAGTCAAGCGCAAGATATCCTCCGGTGCAGGCAATGCCGAAGAACTGCAGCTTGCACTTACGCATGCCACGAGAATGGAGATGGCAGCCAGGAAGAAGAAACATCATCTTGAACTCGAGGAGATGGTCACTAATACACAGAAAAGGGATGAACTGTCAGACGATCAGCAGGATCTTGTCACGGATGTTAAGAATGCTGTCATGGATCAGGGAGAAGAGAAGCTTAACAGAGCCGCGGACGGCATATTTGAACAGAGACAGGATATGATAGAGGAAGCTGTTGCCGAGATGAAGGAAAACGGAGAGGATATCTCGGATGAGGCAATGGCTGAGCTTAATGAGATGATATCCGAGTACGGTGAAGACGAACTTGAGAAACTGACGGAAGCCATGGAACAGTTAGAACTCATGGAGATCGTGGATCCCCACATGAGCGAAGAAGATCTTGAGGAGCTTAAGCGTAAGCACAGACTTGCCGAGCAGAAGGAGATAATGAAGGCCGACATGGATTATCTTAAGGGCGTCATCAAACTCCAGATGCAGAACAGTCCGGCGAATAAGGGCTCAGACCCGGTACAGGATCCGGGTGCAGTCGGGGCCAATTTTGCCCAGGCTCCGGTACCGGCGGTGACGGATGTATTCGCTGCCATGACAGGTGCGCCGGTTGACGGCGGGCTTATGGTGGATATGCAGGTGTGACATTGTGAGACTTCATGACGAAAGAACCGTCCCCGTGTCACGAAATCATGACGAAAGAACCGTGCCCGTGTCACGACCGTGGCAGGGAGAGAATAGTCAGGTTGCCATTTATATGATTTTGTCGTACACTTTACTATAGCTTGCTAAAGGCATACAGGAGGACTTGCAATGAAGATAACGGATGATATTTTATATGTGGGAGTGGCAGATAATGATCTGGACCTTTTTGAGAACCAGTATCCTCTGCCCAACGGTATGTTATATAACTCATATGTGATAATGGATGAGAAGATCGTCGTAATGGATACGGTGGATAAGAGAGCGGTAGATGAATGGCTTGATAATGTTAAGAACATCCTTGGAGACAGGAAGCCGGATTATCTGGTGATACATCACCTTGAGCCGGATCACAGTGCCGGAATACTTAAGCTTCATAATGAGTATCCGGATATGAGGCTTGTAGGTAATCAGAAGACATTCTCCATGCTGCCACAGTTCATATCCGAGGATCTGTCCCGGCTTTATGTGACCGTAGATGAGAATGAGCCTCTTGTACTTGGCAGTCACAGCTTAAGCTTTATCAAGGCCCCTATGGTACACTGGCCCGAGGTAATGGTAAGCTACGATCATAAGGATAAGGTCCTTTTTTCCGCCGATGCTTTCGGTAAGTTCGGCGTGGAGACGGATACGGAGGACTGGGCATGTGAGGCGAGACGATACTATTTCAATATAGTGGGCAAGTATGGAGCAATGGTACAGACATTGCTTAAGAAGGCTGCGGCGCTTGATATCGATATCATATGTCCTTTACACGGCCCAATATTAAAAGAGGATTTAACTTATTATATTAATCTCTACGATATATGGAGCCGGTACGAGCCTGAGGATAAGGGCATACTCATAGCCTGCGCTTCGATACACGGCAATACATACACGGCGGCACAGTATCTTGCTGACAGACTTAAGGCCATGGGAGAAGAGAATGTGGTCCTTACGGATGTGTGCAGAGCCGATGTGGCAGAGGTGGTTGAGGATGCTTTCAGATACGACAGGATGGTTCTTATGGCATCATCTTATGACGCGGGGCTTTTCCCTCCTATGGAGAGTCTGCTCCATCATCTTGCGGCGAAGAAGTACTGTAACAGGAAGGTAGCGATAGTGCAGAACGGAAGCTGGGCACCTTCTGCTGCAAAGTGTATGCAGGCTATCCTTGAGCCGATGCAGGGAATTGAGTATGTGGGTGATGTGATAACGATCAGGACTACCATGAATGAAGCCAATAAGGGTGAGCTTGACAGTCTTGCGAATGCTCTGACAACCGAATGAGCATAGAAGGCGGAGAGCGTACATGGGAAGCAGAGTGATATTTAATAAAGAGTATCTGGGCTTGATTATGAGGTGTGGGTATATACCTCTTCATTCAGATCCGAGAGATATATTAAGTGGCTGTTCTTCTTCTATGGCGTTAAGTTCGACGGTATAGTCAATGGTGACAGACACATGAGGGAGGTTCAGCGTAACAATAAGACCACTCTGCCGCAGAAGTTGCCCAACAGATACCGTATATCCCTGCATGTCGATGATGAGACCATCGTATGCGCTATGGGCAGGCAGTACGGCTATCGTACATATCAGCTTGAGGCACAGGATGATGACTGGGAGGAGAAGATAATCGCCAGAGCAGAGGAGATACGCAGGTTGGATTTCGGTGATGCGGATGCTCATAATGATAAGGAAAGTTAAATGCGATAAATTTATTATTGTCGAATCAAAATAATATAACAGATATCGTGTTTTTACTTACAGTTTTATTACAGTGAACATGATATTATGTCAGCAGATAAGAAAAAACTCCCCTTTTTCTTTTTCATTTATTAGTACCGAATGGTACGAGAATATTATATACTCCCCTTTACAAGGCTGACATCTCCCCCGATGTTAGCCTTTTCCCTTTGTATGGAGACGGTTATGGGTGATATATACGGATTGCTTAAAAAAGAATATCTGGATAACATGAGGGAACTTCTCGGCGACGAGTATGAGGCGTTCATAAGCTCATACAAGGAACAGCCGGCACATGGCTTAAGGATAAGCAGGCTTAAGTGCGACAGATACGGAATGGAAGTATCAGACGTATATGAAGCCTTAAGAGAGCCCTTCGGGTTGACCGGAGTAGATTGGTGCGACACGGGCTTTTATTATGAGCCTCAGTCAAGACCCGGCAAGCATGCCCTTCATGAAGTGGGCCTGTACTATATACAGGAGCCGAGTGCCATGATAACAGGAGAACTCGCGGCGGATATAATAGGAGAGCTGATCGATAAAAAGGGCTATGTAAGAGTTCTTGACCTGTGCGCCGCGCCGGGAGGCAAGACAACCCGGATCGCCGAGGCTACAGAGGGAAGAGGGATACTCATATCCAACGAGCCGGTGCCCTCAAGAGCTAAGATACTGTCATCCAATGTCGAGAGGATGGGTATATCCGACTGCCTTGTATGCTCACAGATGCCGGATGAACTGGCGGGGATGTTTCCCGGATTTTTCGATGTGATAGTAACGGATGTTCCGTGCTCCGGGGAAGGGATGTTCCGTAAGGATACAGAGGCTATAGAACAGTGGTCGCAGGATAATGTGCGTAACTGTGTGGTAAGAGACCGGGATATACTTGAGGCGGCCCATGTTATGCTAAGACCGGGCGGATATATCATATATTCCACCTGCACCTTCGAGAGAGCGGAGAATGAGGATATGACAGAGGGCTTTGTGTCGGAGCACCAAGGCTATAGGATAGAGAAGATGCACAGATTAATGCCTCATAAGTGCAGGGGAGAGGGACACTTTGCAGCGGTTCTGAGTCTGACCGGAGGTGATATGCATGATGAGGGAGCCGGAAGAGACAGAGACAGAGGCAGGAACAGGGCAGAGAAGCTGGATTATGATAAGGGCGTAGGCAAGGAGGCAAGGGATCACCTTACGGCTCTCCTTAAGGAGACGCTTACGGATAAAGGGCTGGATGCGCTTAAGGGGAAGGTATTCGCTTATGGAAGCAATCTGTATCTGGCAGCCTGTGAGATAGCGGATATTGCCGTCAATAAGCGAAGGCTTAAGGTGGAGAGAGCGGGTCTGCATCTGGGAGAGGTTAAGAAGGGGCGCTTTGAGCCTTCACATGCTCTCGCGCTATACTTAACACCGGATATGTGTGTAAGAACTGTGGATGTAAAAGCGGATGATGAACAGATAAGAAGGTATATTGCGGGAGAAAGCCTGACCTGTGATGCGGCACTTGGAGGCTATGCGCTTGTGACTGCAGGCGGGTACAGCGCAGGCTGGGGGAAGGCGGTTAAGGGTGTCCTTAAGAATCACTATCCCAAGGGACTCAGACGGATGATTTAGAATAAGATGTTAAAAATTGTCTTGAAATTAAAAAAACACATATTTTTTTTCTGAATTATATGATATAATGACATAGGATGTTTATCCCACGTATGATTGTGGGGAATACAATACAAGAGAGGTATTATATATGGACAGCAAAATACTAATGGAAAGTGGTACTAATGAACTGGAGGTCTTAGAGTTTAACGTATGCGGTAACTCTTATGGTATCAATGTGGCCAAGATTAAAGAGATCATACCTTATCAGCCCGTGACACCGGTTCCCAATTCTCATCCCAGCATTGAAGGAATATTCATGCCGAGAGATATAATGATCACCGCAATAGACCTTCGTAATTGTCTCCAGCGCGGAACATCAGAGCCCGGTGGACTGTTCATAGTAACGAATTTTAATAACCTCGATATCGCCTTCCATGTAGATTCTGTCCTTGGAATACACAGAGTATCCTGGACCGAGATCAATAAGCCCAATGAGACCGTTAATACGGTGGATGAGAGCATCTCTACCGGAATCATCAAGATCGACAATAAGCTTGTGATCATCCTTGACTTTG
>DGII01000073.1 GCA_002393095.1 Lachnospiraceae bacterium UBA3826
CGAAGGATGTCTTACCCATGGTTCCGATCCAGTGCGAGCCTCCGTTATGCTCGCTGTCCTGATCACGCAGTCTGTCCTTGAACTTCTGCTCCACATCATCCTTGTCAACCTGTATCTCTTCGATGCGGTTAAGCCACTGCTTCTCTTCCATCTGAAGCATCTCATTTAACTCAGGCTTATCCAGCCACTTAAGCATATTGGCCCCCACCTCCGGGTCCCATGTCTTACCCTTAAAGTTGCTCTCGAAGACCATATCGAACTTATCATATTCAGTTTCACTCTTAACTAAGATCATGCGGGCCAGATAATAGAAGTCGGTAAGACTGCTGTTATGGAGCCCTTTATCGAGTGCATCCATAAGTGTGAGCCACTCACCCAGCGTCACATGCAAGCCCGCATCCCTTAAGTCATAGAAGAATTTGGTGAACATACGATTCCCGCCTGTTATTGCATATTGATCTTGGTCTTAACCGTATCCAGGTCCTCATCCTTTTTCACTATCACGCCCACAAACGGGAGTGTCCTGCGGATCTCATCGGCAGGTATACCCGCTATCTGCAATACATTGATCCAGTCAATAAGCTCGGATGTAGACGGCTTCTTACGGATATCACGCATGGCTCTGATATCATAGAAGACCTCGAAGGCATTCTTAAGAACGTTCTCTTCCACATTCGGAAGATGCACTCTTACTATCTCTTCCATAAGCCCGGCATCCGGAAAGTCTATGTAGTGGAATATGCACCGGCGAAGGAAAGCATCGGGAAGCTCCTTCTCCGCATTGGATGTGATTATCACTATCGGACGGTTCTTAGCCTTAACGGTCCTCTTGGTCTCATGAATATAGAATTCCATCTGGTCAAGCTCCCATAACAGGTCATTGGGGAATTCCAGATCCGCCTTATCTATCTCATCTATAAGCAGGACTACCTGTTCCTCGGCTTCAAATGCCTCGCCCAACTTACCGAGCTTAATGTACCTTGCTATATCATCCACTCCCTCTTCACCGAACTGTCCGTCATAGAGTCTCTGTATAGTGTCATACATATACAGACCGTCCTGAGCCTTGGTAGTGGATTTGATATTCCAGATTATGAGCTTTTTATTCAACGCCTTTGATATCGCCTCCGCAAGCATAGTCTTGCCGGTACCGGGTTCACCCTTTATTAAGAGAGGCTTTTTAAGAGTAATGGCAACATTGACAGCATTAAGGAGCTGCTCACTTGCCACGTATTCTCCTGTACCCTTAAAGCCCTGATCTATTCCCTGCATTACATTTTTCTCCATAGTATTGTCGTTAGCCATATACGATCTCAACCTCCGAATCGTCAATCAACACATCTTACTCCGTCCGGTCCCAACTTATATTCAGGTGCTCATCCTTCTTATCCCTGCTCATGAGAGCTACCAAAGCCTCACCTGCGGGCTTGCCTCCAAAGAGCACTTCATTGACCTGCTCTATTATGGGCAGATCCACACCGTATTTCTCAGACAGACCCATAGCCGCCTTAGCACTGTATACACCTTCCACTACCATCTTCACTTCCGCCATGGCCTCGTCATAGCTCTTACCCTGTCCTATGAGTATACCTGCGCGTCTGTTACGGCTGTGCATACTGGCACATGTGACTATCAGATCGCCGATACCCGTCAGACCGCAGAAGGTCTCGAATTTTCCGCCCATAGCCATTCCGAGTCTTCCTATCTCCGCTATGCCTCTTGTGATAAGTGCTGCCTTGGCATTGTCGCCATATCCCAGTCCGTCAGCTATGCCGGCCGCAAGCGCCACCACATTCTTAAGGGCACCTCCAAGCTCCATACCCAGTATATCAGAGCTTGTATATACCCTGAATACATCATTCATGAATACATTCTGAAGGTACTCTGCCGTAGACTGTTCCCTCGCACCCACTACTACAGTGGTCGGCATGCTCCTGCCCACCTCCTCTGCGTGTGAAGGACCTGACAGTACTGTCACCTTTGCCTGCGGCAATTCCTCTTCTATGATCTGTGACAGAGTATACAGAGTATTCTCCTCTATACCCTTGGCAACATTGACTATAATCTGTCCGTCTTCCACATATTCCTTCATGGAAGCCGATGTGCTCCTTGTATACGGAGAAGGAACCGCGAGTACGAGTATATTCTTGTCCTTACAGGCATTCGCAAGATCCGTGGTATACTCTATGCTCTCCGGAAGCTTAACTCCCGGAAGCTTATCCACATGCTCGTGTCTTGTCTTAAGCATCTCTATCTCTTCCGGTATGATAGACCATACCGTCACCTTATGTCCGTTATCCGCAAGGAGCTTGGACAGTGCTATTCCCCAGCTTCCCGCACCGATCACACCGATCTTTGTCAATTCATCACTCATCATCCTTACACTTTCCCTCCATATCAAGTCTTATACGATTACGCGGCTTAAATGTCCTGTCCTTCTCAGTTGCCCGTATGCGTCGGGTTCTCATGTCCTTCGGGCTTCTTGACAAGATAAGTCTTACGCTCCTTGCCCTTTATAAGATTGACGATATTGGTCCTGTGTCTCCAATATGCCATTGCCATAAGCAGTAATGCCAGTATATACATCTCAATCAGATTGGCCTGTGACATGGGAGCGAAGAACCCTGTCTGACCCAGATATATAAGCTGTGCCACATACAGAAGATATACAAGCAGCGAGCCCACCGACACTATGTGTATCGTGAAGAAGGGAACGAAGAATGCCAGTAATCCCACTACTATGAAATACCAATGAGATGAGAATATTAATCCTCCTGTACAGGCTATACCCTTACCGCCCTTAAATCCCATATAGAACGGATAGTTGTGTCCGAGGATCGCACCTGCCGCAGTATACAACACCAACAGGTACTTAATATCCGGATACACCGTACCGAATACCGCTTTGACTATAGCTATGGCTATCATGGTCTTGGCTATATCGCCTATCATGACTATAAGCCCCGCCTTGGCCCCAAGTACACGAAGCGCATTGGTGGTTCCGGCATTGCCGCTGCCCTCATTCCTTATGTCTATCCCGTGAAGCTTCCCGTAGAAGAAGGCCGTCTGGAACAATCCGAATACATACCCTATCAAAATACACCATAATCTTACCATTTAGCATCTCCAATCTTCTGTCACTTATCCTCGCCGCGCTCTCTTATTATAAACCTTAGCGGCGTTCCTTTAAAGCCGAAGGTATCCCTGATTTGATTCTCTATATATCTTGTATACGAGAAATGCATCAGTTCCCTGTCATTGACAAAGATAACGAACGTGGGCGGCTTTACGGACACCTGAGTTATATAATACAGCTTAAGTCTCTTACCCTTATCCGAAGGCGGCTGCTGCATGGCTGTCGCTTCGGCCATTATCTCGTTGAGTACGCCGGTCTGAACCCTCATTGCATGATTCTCTCTGACCGCATCTATCGTTTCATAAAGCTTGCCGATCCTCTGACCGGTCTCGGCAGATATAAAGAGTATCTCGGCATACTGCGTGAACGAAAGTACGGACCTTATCTTGGCACTGAATTCATTCACGGTCTTGTTATCTTTATCAACCAGATCCCACTTATTGACTGCGACTATGAAGCCCTTGCCTCTCTCATGAGCTATGCCTGCGATCTTGGCATCCTGCTCTGTTATCCCCTCTGCGGCATCTATCATGAGTACGACAACATCCGCTCTTTCTACCGCTGACACAGTGCGGACTATCATGTATCTCTCAAGCTCTTCCTTGATCTTATTCTTACGCCTTAATCCGGCAGTATCTATGAAGATGTATTCCTTACCGTTGTATTTAACCGCAGTATCAACCGCATCCCGTGTAGTTCCCGCGATATCGGATACTATAAGGCGGTTCTCTCCAAGCAGCTTATTGATAAGTGATGATTTGCCTACATTGGGCTTACCCACTATGGCAACCCTTGGGATATCATCCTCCTCTTCCTCCTCATCTCCTTCAGGGAAGAACTCACACACCTTCTCAAGCATATCGCCTAATCCAAGTCTGTTGGCAGAGGATATGGGGATCGGCTCTCCGATACCCAGATTATAGAATTCATAGGTGTCAGCCATGAACTTATTGAAATCATCTACCTTATTGACCACAAGCAGCACCGGCTTATGTGCACGACGCAGCATATCCGCAACCTTCATGTCCGCATCCGTAAGCCCCTGTCTTACATCCGTCATGAAAAGGATCACATCTGCGGTGTCTATGGCTATCTGTGCCTGTTCCCTCATCTGGCTTAAGATAACGTCCTTACTGTCAGGTTCTATTCCACCGGTATCTATAAGCGTAAATCTATGGTCAAGCCACGTAATATCGGCATATATCCTGTCTCTGGTTATTCCGGGAGTATCCTTGACTATTGATATCATCTCTCCCGCAAGGGCATTAAAAAGGGTGCTCTTGCCCACATTGGGCCGTCCGACAACGGCGACTATCGGCTTTCCTCTCTTCTTACTCATTCTTCATTCTTTCCGTATAAAAACATATGCAAAAGATCATATCCGCTTGATTTTACAATATCCACCTT
>DGII01000017.1:0-3848 GCA_002393095.1 Lachnospiraceae bacterium UBA3826
CATCCTCTATCATTGCAAGAGCAATACGATCCTTAACCGATCCTGCCGGATTCAGGTACTCAAGCTTAGCTAAGAGCGTAGCTCCTGTAACTCCGGCCTTTTTCGAATAACCGTTAAGCTTAAGTAACGGTGTATTACCTACAAGTTCCAATGCGCTTTCATAAATCTTTCCCATAATTGATTACCTCCTTCTTAATTAATCTCTGATCATTACTACGGGTTTCTTCTTTGTTTTCTTAATTCCTACTTTGCTGATAGGAATTATATGTTTTCCTTGTTGAAACGATTATATCCTACCATTTATATCTTGTCAATAGGTTTTTTAATTTTTCGAATACATCCGAATACATCATCATATTCTATCTTAATAACCCATATTCCCACAGAGGCGTTACATCCACTCCTTTTATTGTTCCATACAATCTAAGCAGATTCGCTCCGGCTCCTGATGCTCCCGTGTACAGTCCTGTGTAGGTCTGTACATCCCTCGGATCTGTCCTGTCCCAGTAAGCATAGAAGCATCTTCCCTTATCACTCTCATACGAATCGGCTATTACCTTGGCTGCGCTTCTTTTTGCATATTCAAGATACTCTTCCTTACCTGTATACTCATACATCTCTGCAAAGTACTCTATAAGCCCCGGTGTGCCGCAGCAGGTACACAGGCTGTTCCAGAGCCCCCATGAATTGTATTCCGGTGCTCCCGCATTGATGATCCCATGTGCCAATTCCTCACATATTCCAAGATAAGCCTCTTTTCCCGTGATATCATATAGCTTCCTATACAGAAGTGAGGTGCCTGCAGGTCCATGACAAAAGCCCAGATAATATCTTCCGGCATATTCCTCTCCGGTCTCTCCACCCCATAGATAAGGGATGAGTCTTCCATTCTCTGTCTCATCCGATATGGCAGTCAGGAAATCAGCGGTCTGTACAGCCGCCTCAAGTTCCCACTCCTCCGCATCCGTCTCATACAGCAATGCAAGGATGAATCCTATGCCGGCTGTTCCGTGTGAAAATCCCGGATATATACTGTCCTTAGGCATACCGACAAGCGAGAGGTCGTTGGCCATATAATAGCTTCCTCCGCCTTCGTATGCTTTAGCTCCTGCCACGATATGTCTTGCATATTCTCTTGCGGCGTCGAGATATCTCTTATCCTTCGTCGCCTTATAGATCGCTATGAAATAAGGTATATAGCCGCCATCACTGAATACATCCGCATCTCCCGTAAGCCAATATCCGCTCTCATCCTTCACGCTTACTTCTATTACATCATCAGCCAGCCTGCCTGCCACCTCAATGTATCTCTCATCCTTCACGTAATTATATAACGCAAGCAGATATATGCCGGCTCCCAGTGGACCCGAATACACACCCGTATGCCATCCCGTAACCTTAAGCTCGCTTGTAGGCGCGGATACAAGCTTGTCTGTATAGAAACTCTTACTTGCCGTCTTGTCGATGAGCTCCTCCGCTATATCGCGCGCAACCGCAAGGTATTTCTGTTCTTTTGTAATCTCATACAGCCTTATGAGGAAAAATCCCGTTCCTGCGCTGCCCGAATACAAGCTGTATATACCATGCACTGCTTTATATGAATAATCCGTATCCGAGCCCGGATTGATGGCATAATATATACCTCTGTCTCCTTTTGCCTTATTGGAATCCACCCAGTTATATATTTCCAATGCAGCATTAAGGCAATCGTCTATTCCAAAGTTCATAAGTCCGCTTAGTGACCTTATCCTGATTCCCATATCCGGCACTCCATTACTTATACAGATTAAGTGACATATATTTTGTTCCGTCATCAGGCGCTATTACTACTATATTTTTGCCCTCATTCTCCGGGCGAAGTGCCAGTTCTTTGGCGGCTGTGAATGCACCGGCCGCTGACGAGCCCAAGAATAAACCGTCTGATGCCAAAAGCTCCTTAGCAGTCTGCCCCGCCATAACAGATGATACCTCTATCACTTCGTCATATTTATCATCGGCTTTAAGCATGAAGGGCGTTGTGAATCTCTCCGGTACATTGGAGAAAGGCGCAACTCCGTCTATAGCATCCTGTCCACTGTCGGCACCGATTCTTGATGCCTCGTCTGCCTGTACACCTATTATCTTAAGATTGGGATTCTTCTCCTTAAGATATTTGGAAGTACCAAGAAGCGTACCTCCTGTACCTACCATTGCAACATATATATCTACCTTACCGTCTGTCTGCTCCCATATCTCAGGCCCTGTAGTTCTATAATGAGCCTCTGGATTATGCTCATTCTCCATTTGATTTATAAAATAATAACCATGCTCTTCACTGTAATTCCTTACACCTTCAATAATACCTTCTATAGATAAGGCATCTTCATCCATAAGCTTCTTAATGCTTGGTATCTCCGACTGAAGTGCCGGCTCGGCACCATATGCCTTGAGGATATCAAATCTCTCCTGCGAAGAGCCGTTCTCAAGAAAAGCCTTGAACTTATATCCTCTTGCCGCCGCGAATGTCGCAAGTGCTATACCGGTATTGCCGCTCGTAGCCTCCACAATAGTATCTCCCGGATGTAGCTTGCCCTCTTTCTCCGCTTCTATCAGCATGTTAAGAGCCGCTCTTGCCTTAATGCTTCCGGAAGCATTGAACCACTCAAGCTTCACGAGTATTGAAGCCTTAAGCCCTTTTTCATTCTCATACCTAACCGGTTCAAAAATCGGTGTATTACCCACTAATTCCTCTAAACTCTTTGTTATCTTTCCCATGTCAATTACCTCCTTTTTATTGTTCCTGATCTGCTACGGGAATCTTGTTTTTCCTTTTTCCTATTTATCCCATAGGAATATTATGTTTATGAAAATAATATATCCTACTTTTCCTATCTTGTCAATATGATATATATAATTTTTTATTTTTTCCTGCTGTCCGATTTATTCTGTAGTTACCTATTGCTAACATTCCAAAAATATGCTATCCTGTCTCTTGGTTAGCTATTGCTAATCGACGAATAAATCATGTGAGAACACCTTGGAAGTTCTGACACGCTTCCGAGGTGATTCTTCTGATAGCCCATATGGCAGAAAGGTGTAGAAAATGAATTATCTTGAGATTGAAAAGGTAGTAGGAAGAGAGATCTTGGATTCCAGAGGCAACCCGACCGTTGAAGCGGAAGTAACCCTTATAGACGGTACAGTTGCAAGAGGAACTGCTCCTTCAGGTGCTTCCACAGGTGAATTCGAGGCCCTCGAATTAAGAGACGGTGATAAGAGCAGATATCTGGGCAAGGGCGTGACTAAGGCTGTAGAGAATATCAACGGTCCCATAGCCGATGCCATTACAGGTATGGATGCATTCGATACATATGCGGTAGATGCGGCTATGATAAAGCTCGATGGTACCAAGGATAAGTCTAAACTGGGCGCCAACGCAATCCTTGCCGTATCGATAGCAGTTGCACGTGCAGCCGCTACGGCACTTGATATCCCTCTGTACAGATTCTTAGGCGGAGCTCAGGCTACTGACCTCCCCGTTCCCATGATGAATATCTTAAATGGCGGTGCACATGCGGACAGCGCTGTAGACACGCAGGAATTCATGATCATGCCGGTCGGTGCATCTTCATTCAAGGAGGCACTTCGCTGGTGTGCCGAGGTTTTCCATAATCTCAAAGCACTTATCAAGAAGATGAATGATGTAACGGCTGTAGGTGATGAGGGCGGATTCGCTCCCAACAGCCTTAAGAGTGATGAAGAAGCCATTGAGAAGATACTTGAGGCTATCAAGGCTGCAGGCTTTGAGCCCGGTAAGGACTTCATGATCGCTATGGATGCCGCCGCTTCCGAGTGGAAGAGCGAGAAGG
>DGII01000017.1:3902-23652 GCA_002393095.1 Lachnospiraceae bacterium UBA3826
GAGAAGGGCAAGGGCTTCTATCATCAGCCCAAGTCAGGCAAGGATTTTACCACAGACGAGCTTATAGATCACTGGGAGAAGTTAGTGGACAAGTACCCCATCATCTCTATCGAGGATGGTCTTGATGAGGAGGATTGGGAAGGCTGGAAGAAGATGACCGAGAGGATCGGTGATAAGGTTCAGCTTGTAGGTGATGACCTCTTCGTGACCAATACAGAGAGACTTGCCAAGGGTATCGCCAACGGCGCTGCCAATTCCATCCTTATCAAGCTTAACCAGATCGGTTCCGTATCTGAGACGCTTGATGCTATCAAGCTTGCCAATAAGAACGGATACACAGCCATATCTTCACACAGATCCGGTGAGACTGCAGATACCACTATCGCCGACCTTGCTGTTGCACTCAATACCCGCCAGATCAAGACCGGTGCACCTTCAAGATCTGAGCGTGTGACCAAGTACAATCAGCTCCTTCGTATCGAAGAGCAGCTTAGCGATGCTGCGGTATATCCCGGCATGAAGGCATTCAACGTTAAGAAATAATCTTTTTTTCCTCTTTCATAATATTAATAGATTTGGGGCGATATCCTTATATCGGATATCGCCCCATCCTTATGCCGGAATCACCGGCTTTACTATGATGTTCTTAATCAATCTGTCTTTTCCTACTCGCCTATAAGCTCCTTAACAACTTCCTTGATCTTCTCGTCCTTGCAATCCCTGTAGAAGTATTCCTTGAAATGCTCACCGGATAATGCACCGACAGTAAGATCTCTGTCAAGCTCCTTAAGGATATCGCATATATCTCTGTAGGTCACTGTCTTGACCTCATCGAGTATCTTCTTATTACGCTTCTCAGGTACGGCCCTCTCTCTGGGATATCCCTGTCCGCTCTCCTCACAGTAGAGCTTCTCGAAGATATACTCAAGATTCAGATCTCCGCCCCATCCGAAACCCTTGGCGAAGGGTATCGCTATCGCGTTACCGTCATTGATCTGTGCGAAGGTATATGCATCCAGAGCATCCTCCACATGTCCGCATATAACACCCGGAAATGAATTGAGCGCAAGCATCGCTCCCTCTCCCGTACCGCAGCCTGTGATGACATAATCAGCTGCTCCCGAATTAAGCAATACAGCGGCTAAGATACCGTTCTGTACATATGTAAGCTGACATGCATCCTCTGCGGAATACATTCCGTAATTAACGACCTCGTATCCCTTAGGTTCTACTACCTTCTTAAGTGCGGCTTCTATGATACCGTTCTTGGCTGCCTGTGAATTCTCATTGATAAGTGCGATCTTCATAATTTTCCTCCTGATACATATATATATGTAGATACTATACTAACGTATCCATTCTATCAGAAAACTTATCAATGTTAAAGTACAGACTCTATTCTTTCAAGCGCTTCCTTAAGTATGGATCTCGGACAGGCCGCATTGATCCTCTGGAAGCCCTCACCTATGGCTCCGAATACCCTGCCGCTGTCAAGCCACAGCTTCGCCTTATGTATGATCCTGTCATCCAGCTCATCCGCATTAAGCCCCGTACCGCTAAAGTCAAGCCACACAAGATAAGTCCCCTCATGCGGACACATCTCTACGCCCTTAAGCCTCTTATCCGTGAAGTCCCTGACATATTCTATATTGGAACGCACATAAGACATCATGGCCTCATACCACTCTCTGCCATCTCTGTATGCCGCTTCACAGGCTATAAGACCAAGTACGCTTAACTGACTTATACCGGCTGCATCGACCTCTTTTCTGAAGCTGTGCCTCAGTCCGGCATTGGGTATGAATATATTGGATATGAGCATGCTTGCCAGATTGAAGGTCTTACTTGGCGATGTACAGGTGATGCTTATATCCTCATATTCCTTTTTGATACTTGCGAAAGGTATATGCTTACCGTTAAAGGCAAAGTCCTGATGGATTTCGTCCGACACGACCGTCACACCGTTTCTGACACATATGTCACCTATTATGACAAGCTCGTCTTTTGTCCACACCCTGCCTACGGGATTATGCGGATTACATAGGAAGAAAAGCTTTATCTTCTCTTCTTTTATCTTCTTCTCAAAGCCCTCCGCATCCATTATATAATATCCGTCTTCATTCCGTATAAGATCATTGGAGACGACCCTTCGACCGTTATCCTCTATTACCTCCATGAATGGATAGTACACCGGAAGCTGAAGCAGTACTCCGTCACCCGGCTTAGTGAATGCCTTCACACACATTGCCAGCGCGAATACCACACCCGGAGTCTTCACAAGCCATTCTCTTCTTACATTCCAGCCGTGTTGCCTGCTTATCCAGCCGCTTATGGCATCAAAATATGCGCTGCCCGGCTCGCTGTATCCGTATATGGCATGTGCGGCGCGCTTAACTACGGCATCCTCTACATATGAAGTGGTACGAAAGTCCATATCGGCTACCCAAAGAGGCAGCACATCCTCAGGCATATGTCTTTCCTTTGCGAAATCGTACTTAAGGCTATATGTTCCCTTTCTGTCAATTACAGTATCAAAATCAAGATTCCTCTCCGGCATATTAATCCACCATGCCGAGCACATTGTGCGAGGCTCGCGAGGCGAATTTCAGATTCGCCGATGCGATAAGGCGATTTGGGCTCGGCACAAATCGCTGTGTGAAAAATATGATATCGATCATATTTTTCACACTAACCTCCATACCAGATTACCTTCCTGCCTCTATATCATCGAAGACCTTATTTAACTCCGCTATCAGATCCTCTTTATCCTCAATTCCCACAGATATACGAAGCACGCTGTCCGTTATACCGTTCTTCTCTCTTATCTCCTTGGGAACATCGGCATGTGTCTGCGTGGTCGGATATGTGATAAGTGTCTCCACACCGCCAAGGCTCTCCGCATACTTGATCATCCGAACCTTCTCAAGTATCTTAAGAGCGTATTCACGGCTTTCAAGCTCTATGGTAAGCATGGCGCCGAAACCTCTTGCCTGCTTTTTCTGTATCTCATATCCGGGATTCTCCGGTATGCCGGGATATATGATCTTCTTAACGCTCTTACGCGTCTTAAGCCAGTCAACTAATGCAAGCGCATTCTCCTGTGCCCTCTCCATCCTAAGTCCCAGTGTCTTGATACCCCTTAGCACAAGATAGCTGTCGAAGGGTGATAAGCATGAGCCTGTTGTCTTATACAGGAATCTAAGCTTTTCACTTATATCATCTCTGCCTGTCACTAAGAAGCCTGCCAGAGTATCATTATGTCCGCCCAGATACTTGGTCCCGCTGTGCACTACTATATCGGCACCAAGCTTAAGGGGATTCTGGAAGTAAGGTGACATAAAGGTATTGTCCACCACAAGCAGAAGTCCGTTATCGTGGGCGATCTTCGCAGTCGCTTCAATATCCGTGATATTCATCATGGGATTGGTCGGAGTCTCTATATATATGGCCTTCGTATCCTCTGTGATATAAGACCTTATATCCTCCTTATGGCAGTCTATGGATGTGAACTTAAGTCCGTTCTTCTCATTGATCTGCTTAAAAAGCCTTATACTCCCACCATAGAGGTCGGCATCGGCTATTATATGATCGCCGGGCTTAAACATCTCCATAAGAAGCGTCACAGCCGCCATTCCGGATGAAAAAGCAAGGGCATCCGTTCCGCCCTCAAGCGAGGCCAGTATCTTCTCCAGATGATCCCTTGTGGGGTTAGACACTCTGTTATAATCGTAGCCCGTGCTCTGTCCTACACCGGGATGGGCATAGGTCGCCGTCTGATATATCGGATAGCTTATGGCTCCGTAATGCTCTGTCCTGCCCTCCTCTTCCTCAAGATGCAGACATTTCGTATTGATACCTCGAGACATTGTACTCTCCATTCCGGAGCGTTAGCGACGGGCAAGGCAAATCTCCAATTTGCCGATGCCATCATGCGATTTGTGACGCTCCGACGCAAATCGCTGTTACTCTTGTCATATTCCTATCATTCATATCCACTTAGTAGGATATATTTATTATAGCAGATAACTATTTACTTGTACACCCCTTTATATCAATTTTTATCAAAAGCTGTCCCGGTTGACATACATATCATCGGAACAATCCCAGCTAATCGGATTATATGTCAGCCATACTCTAAAAGCAAGTTCGGCATCTGTCATAATTTGAGATTAAGATATGATCAATGCTTTATCATTAATATGATTTATGATAGAATCAATGTATTGTAGTGGTTCATTAATATATTATCAGCCCGGCCAAATCAACAGATCGTCGGTAATCAGTGACCGGCTTAGTGATCACGGCTGTAGCATGATATTATCGGGAGTGAGAATATAATATGAATAAAAGATTACCGGCGAAACGGTATGTGGCAATTCTCTTAATTGCTGCATTTTCTTTACAGCTTATCGCATGTGGGAGTGAAGGCAAGGAGGAAGCTCCTGCTTCAGAGGAGGCTGTATCTACAGACAAAAATCCGGCTTTAGAGGAAGAGGAAAACGCACTCTCTATGTATGTGGGCGCTTGGAAGTATGATGCCTACGATCTGGTACTTGCAATTGATGGCCAGAGTCAATGGGCATGTGCCGACGGCAAGGGTGACATCCTGTATTCAGGGAAGGTTGTTCTTAAGGAGAATGGCTTTCTGTTAGAATATGATGACAGCGACAGCACCGATACCTTTCAGCTTACGGATGATGGAAAGCTGATCGATGCGGACGGCAATACCCTGTCTAAGCTTGATACGGATAATACGCAGCCGCCTACAGCAGATGATCAACTGACACAGGTTGCATATTTTCCCGGTAAATTTGAAGCCTTTTCCATCAATTATCCTGAGAAAATGACCGCAAAGCCCAGAACTGATCTGGCCAACTCCCTTGACTTCAATGTGGTTGGCTGTATAGGAATGGATGACTCCTATGCCACGACCCTTGTGACATTCCAGCCCTTGCAGGATATAGACCAGTATATGGGCAAGGGAGCGGCACTGGCAAAGCCCTGCATGGGATTCCTTTTGAACAACTGTGTCAACACTTACTTCGGAAGTCACCTTATCAATATGATAGGTACGGATTTCGAGGATCATGGCAGCTACTACAGCATAAAGGGATATATGTGGTTCTCCGGCGAAATCTATGATAAGGACTTTGATAAGCCTGTGCGCGGAATCACAGAAATGCGGTATTTTGGTCCTACCGGATACGGTATGATCGCTACCACCATTGCTCCGGAGAGCGTCATCGAACGATATGCGGCTATTACAGCCAAAATGCTTGACACCTGTACCTATAAGACAGACTGGTCTACAGCCCCCAAGGTGGTGCCCGCCCAGCCTCAAAAGCAAAAGCGCTCAACTAAGAAATCAACCGCAAGTGATTCCGGTGATTACGGCACTGCCTACTATTGGACGGACGAAGACGGGGATATCTGGTACTGGAACGGCTATGAGAATATCTTCCAGAGCTTCGGAACCGATGGCTACATAGATGATGACGGAGAGTATTACGAATCCAACGACGCAGGTTGGGATGTTGATAACTATTATGATGATTATGACATTTATTCCGATCCGGGAGATGGATTTGATGCATGGTCAGATCCGGGCGACTACGCCTACAGTGATATAGGAGACAACGAAGACTACAACTACGAATATTCCGATTCGGGTGACTATGGTGACTACGGTGATTACGGTGACGACTGGTGATCATCACTTACCTGTTATTATAGCCGAATATGATCATTGCAAGTGGCGCATAACGAATAACACACCTACTCTTCCTTAGGCATATGCCTCATAAGCCATATGCAGAAGAGAAGTGACGGGAAGAATGTAAGGACATAGGCAAGCGGCTGTGCCTCCTGTATGCCTGCAAGACCGCGCAGACCCGAAAGTATTAAAAGGGAGGGAATGAAGAATATCCCGCTTCGCATGGACGAAAGCACGGATGCGCCTGCACTGTGTCCGGTACTCTGATACAGCATCTCAGTCACCATGGATAAGGGCAGGAATACAAGCGACAATATCTGAAGCCGCAGGGCTCTTGTACCTATCTCTATGACCTTCGGGTCATTGCGGAATACACCTATAAGAGACCCTGACTTGATATATACGATGACTATGGCGATAAGCATAAGACACTCTCCGGCAAAAAGGGTGAATCTGAAGCCCTTGCGCACCCTTGAATATCTGCCGGCGCCGTAGTTAAAGGCACTGACAGGCTGGAAGCCCTGACCGACACCCAGTGCTACCGAGAAGATGAAGAATGATATCCGTGATACTATACTCATGGCTGCGACTGCCTCATCCCCGTATACACCCGCAAGGGAATTAAGGATAATGGTTGCCAGACTTCCAAGCCCCTGTCTTAAGAGACTGGGAAGCCCCGCCGCACAGATAGTAAGTATCACGCCGGGCTTAGGTTCAACATTATATATTGAAAGCCTGCTTGTAGTCTGTCCCCTTAAGAATGCGGACAGTAGTATACAGAAGCTTGCGATCTGACTTATACATGTAGAGAGCCCTGCGCCTGCCACACCCATCTTAAGACCGAACATAAGGATGGGATCGCCTGCCATATTAAGGAAGGAGCCTGCAAGGAGCCCCACCATTCCAAGCGCCGCCTTACCCTCGTATCTTAAGACATTATTCATGGTAAAGCTTGCGGACATGAAGGGTGCCGCAATAAGGATGTATACTATATATTGCTTGGCATATGGCGCTATGGTCTTCGTGGAGCCGAGTAACATCACGAGCGGATCTATGAATATGAAGGACACTATGGCAAGGATAAAGCCAAAGCCCAATGCGCAGAAGAAGGCTGTTGACGCATTCTTAGATGCATTCTTCGTATCCTTGGCTCCAAGCAGTCTTGATACGATAGAGCCGCCGCCCTGTCCGAACATGAAGCCGAAAGCCTGTATGATAGCCATATAACCGAAGACTATCCCTACGGCACCGGATGCCGAATTACCGAGTCTTCCCACGAATGCTGTGTCAACAAGATTATAGATATTGGTCACAAGCATATTGATTATTGTGGGTATGGACAGAGTGATGATAAGCTTGGGGATCGGAGTCTCTGTCATTTTCCTGTATTGTGCAGTCTGTCTGTCCATTGTATCCTGATCCTTCCGTTAATAAGCGTCAGAGTTATAGCCTTCACGATGTATTCTATCGCAATCGGACAGGCTATGATCAATATAAGGAAGATCACCGTATTAAGCCTTCCCACTCTGTTAAGCATATACATAAAAAAGTGTGTGACATATATCTCTAAGAATAACACATGGAAAAGAAATATATATAACGAGTGTCTTCCAAGCATACCGCATATATGTGTGATCCGTCCGCTGCTCCATATCACAGACGCCGTATAAAACCATACGAACAGAAGCAGCACCTCCGCTGCATGCGGCCATGTTACAGGTACCTGATCGCTTCCGAATATGGCAGCCATGCCCTCATTAAGATATTGTACCACAAAAAGGTAATGCCACAGAAGCAGCAGACAGGAATCGACCGTGAATACCGCAAGTGCCGTCCTTCTCTTCTTAAATACCGGTCTGTGGTATCTCATATATATCCCGCCGAACCAGAACATAAGCCATGGACCTGCGAAGAGATTGCCTCCTCCTATAATGATACCGGGGAAACAAGTGTAGTTAGTGGTAGCATAGCATACTGCAAGTATGAGCAGCCACACGCAGGCACTTCTTATCACGACTGCCGGCTTCATGCAAGCCTTACTGCTCATGGCCGGATCATCTGCCTGCTCTCCGACCCTTAGAGAACCGGTGTCACACCATATCATCAAGGCTATAAGCACAGGCGTTATGATCATCAGTTGGGAATATACCGCCACATAGTAAAGAGGAGCCATTGCATCAAAATGTATGATATGTGATGCAACTGCACCGGCATCCGAGATCTCTCCCGAATAGATGCAATACACAAGTGTAGCTGCCAAATAAGGTACTAAGATATTAAGCAGGCGCTTTAAGACCGATACCCTGCCGCGCCTTATATACGAATCCGCGATATTGTATCCTCCAAGCATCACAAAAAGGCCCACGGCAAAAAGCAGACATCTGTATATATAGTCGCTTCCGTAAGCCCAGCCCTTCGCATGCTGCAGCACAACTCCCAGTATGCCCGCAGTCTTGGCTATATCTATCCAATCATTCCTCTTACGATCCATATGTATATAATACTGTGTGCCTGTCCGCTACTTGTTTCCCTTTCCCTGTTCAACAGCCTTCACTGCTTCCTCCGAAGCCTGTTTTAAGGAATAGGTATCGAAGATCGGCTCATCCGGAAGCTTAAGTTCTATCGAATTGATCTTTGATATCTGTCCTTTACCTGACTTCATGACAATGTCGAACACATGCCCGCCGTGCTTTCTGTCATCCGAGATAAAGTGCAGATGCCAGCCGGCTGCATTGATACCATCCATATAATCAGGGAAATACACACAGACCAAAGTCCCCTTGATATTCTCAAACTTAAAGGCTTTCTGTGTCTTGCCGAGTATCGTCTTAAGGTCCACATGCACGGATTCATAGCCTGACTCCGATCTGGCATCGATGATTTCGAATTCACCGTCTATACGTGCCATATGCATGCTGTTAAGACCAAAGTGAGAATCTATGATGTTATTAAGCTCCGTCTTGAGTTCATCTATACTTTTTTTCATGCCGAATTCTATAGGCGAAGAGTCATGCATCGTACATACGGTGGAAAAAGGCACGCCTCTGTCATGCTCTGCCGCTGCAACATCACCGTTCTCCATCGCCCTATAGCATGAACCATCAAGCACGATCATCTCACCGTCCACATCATTAAATGTTCCGAGCCCTATATCACCGTGCTTAAGCAGTTCTTCAACAGATATGACTGCCCTTGAGTATCCAAGCATAAGCGCCTGCAAAGTTGATACCTGATACATCTTCATATCACACATGTATAATTCTCCTCCTATCCCCTCTAATCCTTGATTATTACATATTTTTTTCATATTTACAACCAATAGGGATTCTCATATAATAGATGAAGTTTTGACAGGGAGATAAGAATGGTTTCTTTACTTTTAGCAGTAATATATCTGATATTCATAAGCCTCGGACTTCCCGATTCACTGCTTGGTTCGGGCTGGCCGATGATGCAGGTGTCATTCGCCGTACCCTCTTCATTTGCAGGGTATGTGTCCATGACCATTTCATTCATGACCATAATCTCGGCACTACTAAGTCCCGGACTTATTAAGAGGTTCCACACCAAGTGGATAGTCATAGTCTCTATCCTGCTTACCATATTCGGGTTGCTTGGGTTCTCTTTCTCAGGCTCGTATGCGATGCTTTTCTTATTCGCCGTTCCTTACGGACTCGGTGCAGGTTCCATAGATTCCTCGGTCAACCATTATGTGGCGAACCACTTCTCCGGCTCTGTCATGAGCTTCCTTCACTGCTTCTACGGTGTAGGAGCTATGATAAGCCCGTATATAATGGCTCTTGCACTTAAATATGCGGGATGGAATGAAGGCTACAGATGGACCGCCTATCTTCAGTCGGCGATCCTCTTAGTCTGCATCATATCTCTGCCTCTGTGGAATAAGAATGAGAATAAGGAAGAGGATGAGGTATCCGACAGTGCAGGCATTAAGGAGACCATCGCCGTCCCCGGAGTTGTGCTTACTCTTATCTCCTTCTTCGCCTACTGCGCAGGAGAGGCTACATGCTTCTTATGGGTTCCCAGCTACTTCGCTGGGACTAAGGCAGGCTTAAGTGACGGACTCATAGCCTCCTTCGGCTCCCTTATATTCGGCGGACTGATGATCGGCAGACTGATATCCGGCTTCATATCGGATAAGCTTGGCGACAGGCTGCTTATCCGTATCGGAATAGCAGTTGAGTTCATTGGCATCGCACTTGTACTTATACCATTCCCCGGCTATATAATAGCCGCAGTCGGATTCGTAGTGATTGGAACCGGGATGGGACCCATCTATCCGTCCATACAGCATATGGCTCCCATAAGCTTCGGCAAAAAATTCAGTGCCGCGGTCATCGGTCTACAGATGGCATCCGCATATGTGGGAAGTACCTTCATGCCTATGGTGTTCGGTCATCTGCAGCAAAGGATCGGGATTAGGATAATGCCTGTGTACCTGCTTATTTTCACCGTGATCAATATCGTGATGATAGAGGTGTCCTACACAAAGATTGACAAAAAAGTGCGCAATGTCAATGATTACTGCCGAGTTCAATAATGATCTGAACACGCTTTTTATGATGCTCCAAAATAAATATGGAGCAAACAGACCGCCTCACCAATTAATTGATGAGACGGCCGTCTTAAAGCCCCTCTATAAGGCTAACTACCTATTTAATCCCTGTATATCAATGCATAGGATGTGACCACGTCACCCAAATCCGCAGTCAGTGTGTCTGCGCTTCTGTCAGTATCCCTGTACACGTGCGGTATCCCTGTCATATCCACGCCGATAAGAGCATATGTCCTGCCGGCTTTCTGTGCCCATGCCGGAATCTCGATAGAGATCGTTCCCGGTGCACTCTTAAGTCTGCCCGATGCACCTGTCAGATTGAAGCTAAGAAGCGGTCTGTAGCCCCCAGGCATACCAAGCTTAACCGCTGCTCTCCACTTAGGACCCTGTCCGACCACATATGCACGTCCACCACTTATACCGGACGCTGATGTAAGATTCAGTGCCGTATCCATGTATATCATCGCACATGAATATCCGTTCGTACCAATATTGGCGGTAAAAGTGGCCGCATCCAAGTCTTCGTCAAAGTAAGTCTTCACACTGCCGTCAGGCTCTGTGATCAGAAGCCCGAATACCCTGTTATTCCTCTGATAATATCTTGGTATATTGACTATGAGTTCTCCCGTCTTATTGCCCGTAGCAGGCTGTCCGTCCACCATTATATCGAATCCGAATGCGCCCTTAAAGCCTGTAGGCATAACAGCCTTAGTCGCAGATGATACCCCTGCATCGGATGTGAACGTCACCTTGACAGTCACCTTATGACTCTTGCCATCCTGACTGCTTGCGGAATTATCAAAGTTAAGTCCTGAAGCAGCACCATCGAAGTTCTTAAGTATCTCTGTAAAGTCAGGAGTCTCCTCCGTAGTACTCTCTTCCGCACTCGATGTCTGTGTAGCCTTGGCTTCCTCATAAGCCGTATCGGCTGTTGTCTCGGGTGTACCCTTCTTCTTGATTATCGTATAGTTAGAGAACTTATCTGATGTAAATCTAAGCTGACCGGATGAAGAATTGTAGGTTGCGGCAATCTCCGTTGCCGCCTCTCCTCCGTGTTCCCTGATCACACTGTAGGTCTCTCCTGCTGCCAGTCCCGATGCCGACACGGATAAGAATACCTGTGCGGAACTTGAAAGACTCGTAACATCCGCTGCCTTCCAGTAATTAGCATCATCAGCGCCGGAATATGTCTTGGCATGTCCTTTGCTGACCACATTGTCTATATCGATATCTATGGTTCCGACAGTTTCTACATAATCATCACCATCTTCTCCCATAGCAGTCTTTTTCTGATCATCACTCAGGGCGGTGCTTGAATCAGATGCCCTGACGAACATAGTGCCTGTACTTGTAACATTACTGTCGGGAACAGTTGCTGTCATAGCATCTATTATTGATGAGCTTTCCGTTGCTATAGTTCCTTCTTTAGCAAATGCACCGGCTAAGTGGAAATTGCCGGTCAAAGTAACCGTGAACACACTTTGCTCAGACTGTGCCGTGAGATTCTGACCGTTTAACGATGCACTCTTAAGTTGGTATCCCGCCTTGGGTACGAACTTAAGAGTAACTGTGTCTCCTGTTTTGCATTCCACATATCCTCCGTTGTTAAGTGTGATATTGTGTTCCCCATCATACCTTGTTTCCGGTCCGCTAGTTCCTCCTGTGCTCCACACAACAGATCCATTTCGTTCTATCTTTTGAAGTTCAACCGTACCCTGCGAGGAATTAACATATGCATCTCTCCAACCATCATCATTAGCATTGTACGTCCATACAACCGTGCTTAGATCAGTATTCTCTTCGCCTGTAATTATCACATTATATGTATTTGATTTTGAAATGGTTATTGTAGCCTGATCTGTATTAATCGTACAGTTTTGTCCATTGACAGTTGCCGATATTATTCGGCTACCTCTTTTTGCAGAAATAGTAATATCGTACTGATCCTGCTCATTAACACTTACAGTCCAACTGCGAACACTGTCTGCTGCTACGTTTTCACTTGGTATACTAATCTCTTCCAATATATTGTTACTATCTGTTACATTAAATCTTATCTCAAAACTCCCGGGAGGATTTCCGCCACCACCGGAACCACCGCCATTATTTACAACAATCATGGATACATCAATTGTACTTGTATTTGTTACTTCATATAACTGTCCGCTATTACTCTCAATAGAAGATATATCTTTTGTATCACCGCCTATCTTGACATAACTGTTTGCATCAAGTACTTTGCCCGCAGTCTGTACCATTATCTTAACAGACTGTGTCTCACTCGGAATATCAACAGTTGCACTATTGCTTACCCCAGTTCCATTAGCTGTTACACTAACAACATTGCCTGAAATGCGAGTATTTCCTGTGGTATCTGAATAGAAGTCATAGCTGATATTCATTGTACCGTCATTTATATCAGAACTTGCAGTCAATGCAAAAGACGCCTTTCCGGCATCCACTGCCTTAACCGGCATCACATCCGCAAGCGGTAGTGCCGTTACTGCAAGCAAAAGCCCTAACAGCAGCGCCAGATTCCTCTTAAGCCTGTTTATCCTTTTTTTCATATCATCCTCCGTAACGTACTGATCTATAAATCCTATAAATGCGTGTATCGACATACGTCATCTATCATTTTATACTAATTATGCGCCACCCTACCCCAATTTCCGATTCGTCATTGACAAAGCGGTAATGCAGGGGTTTTAAGGCTATGCAGGGAATGAACTGTATTGACACAGCTTATTTCTTACACTATCATCAATAGAACAAATGCCTGCCGGAGACTCAGTGTATAGACTAATTCAAGCTTAACCATGCCAGTCCGGCTAAGCTTAGCATGAAGGATCAGTATGAAATTCAGTGAAAAACTCGATAATTACATGGAAGAACTGGGGATGTCCAATCGCGAGCTGGCGCAACGCTGTCATACGACCGATGCCTCAATAAGCCGCTACAGAAGAGGTTCAAGAGTACCTGACGCGAATGACGGAATAATATATGACATTGCTGTCGTATTAGCTGACACGTATGACGACATACGTAATTCCGGTTCTTATTCTGCCACGCACAGGCTTTTTTTGACGGAATTACCATCAGAAGATGCGACTTCACCCGACTGTATATATAGAGAGCTTATCTCTACCTTACCTAATGTGGGTATAGACAGGGATATTTTCCATGACAGGTTCAGAACCCTTATATCAGAGCTTGATATCCGCCTGATCTCATTATCCAAGGCTATCAATTATGATTCATCCTTCATATCAAGAGTATTATCCGGTAGCCGCCAGCCTGCCGATTATGTAAGCTTCGCTTCATCCGTGTCAGATTACATAGCTTCGCTATGCCGCAACAGAGACACCTTCCTTAAGCTTGGTGCGATCATGGATATGGCAGATATCGATCCTGACAGGATATCATATTCTCCTGCCAGACTTTCTGCAATGATCAGATCATATCTATTGACTACTCCGGTCATTTATGATGATTCTACCGGCGATAACGGGAAAGAAGGGGGAAAAGAGCCCAATATATACGAATTCGTCAAAAGGATCGATGATTTTAATCTGAATGATTATGTAAGAACGACACACTATGATAAGCTTGTTGTTCCGACCATCTCTCTCCACCTGCCCACGTCCAAAAGATACTTCGGCGAGGAAGGTATGAAGAGTGCCGAGCTTGATTTCTTAAGAGCTGCTGCTTTACTCCCTGCAGGTGCCGATGTATATATGTACTCTGACATGCCTATGGATTCCCTTGCCAGGGATAAGAGCTTCGCCAAGCGATTCGTCCTGGGAATGGCATCTGTTCTTAAGAAGGGGCACAAGGTACATCAGATTCACGACCTAGACCGCCCCGCATCTGAGATGATGGAAGGTCTGATCGGGTGGGTGCCTCTGTATATGACCGGACAGATTGACCCCTATTATATGCCCGATAACAATAACAAGCTTTACAGAAGACTCATAAGATATACTGATTCTGCCGCTTTATGGGGAGAATGTACGGGCTCTGACCTGTCAACCGCCTCCTTCTATGGCACAAGGAACAGATCGGAGCTGCCTGTATATAAGGGAAGATGTGAGCATATATTTGATTCGGCCCGACCTCTTATGAATATCTATACGAAAGAGAATCAAAGTGATCTTTATTCTTTTCTGCATAAAGTAGCCGCATCCGAGCCGTCAGGCGGCTTCAGACGTATCCTCAGTGCTCCGCCGTTACACACCATTACGGATGAACTGCTCCAAAGGATAGCTTCGGATAACAGGATATCCGATACCTCCGATATGCTTAGGTATCTTGACATCCAGCGCTCTATCTTCGAGGATGCCACCAGATCAGGAACTATCACGGAATACTTCCCATTGTATGATAAGGATGAGTTCAACTCACATCCTGTCACCCTCTCGCTTTCAGGTCTGTTCATGGATTCGGATATCATGTATACTTATGATACCTATATGGAACATATGGAGCTTACACGCAGAGCTGCTGCCCTGAATGAGCACTACGAAATATATATCAAGAACAGATATCCGTTCAGGAACATACAGATCACTACAGATGGCGATAAGATGGCAATGGTATCCAAGAATACGGTTCCTGCCATCCACTTCGTCATACACCATCCCATCCTTGTAAGATCGATACTCAACCTCATGGATGAGGAGATGGTTTGAAAAATATGACCGATATCATATTTTTCACACAGTCATCAAAAATGCTATGGCTCGGCATGGAGGATTAACATGAAGCTTACTACAATATGCTATATAGACAACGGAGATTCCTATCTGATGCTTCTTCGTAATAAGAAGAAAAACGATATGAATGAGGGAAAATGGCTCGGTATCGGCGGCAAGTTCGAGCCAGGTGAGACCCCCGAGGAATGCGTGTGCCGCGAAGTCACAGAAGAGACCGGGCTTACACTTGATGATTATACAATGCGCGGAGTCATCACCTTCTCCTCTGCCGGATATGAAGATGAATACATATATGTCTTCTCATCGATAAGCTACCACGGCGACCTTACAGACTGCGATGAAGGCGAACTTCGCTGGATACGCAAGTCAGAGCTTCTTGATATCAATCTCTGGGAGGGCGATAAGATCTTCCTTAAGCTTATGCTTGAGAATTCTCCCTTCTTCTCTGTTAAGCTCTCATATAATGGCAATGAGCTTATATACAGCAGCGTAAGGACATATTAAGCCTGCGTGTGAGATATGCTCTATCTGCGAAGCTATCGCCGCCCGGGACTACTCCCCTACTTCTTTCGAATCTGTTTTTTCCTGATTAAAGTTAAAGCCCATAAAAAGCTTTTGGCTGAGATTGCCGCTAGTATCATGGTCAGGGATAGGAATCGTATTAAATCCGGGATGATTATATGCAGCTTCAAAATAATCCATCGTGTCATATAAATAATACTTTATGATATACTGTGTATGTAACCGATGATTCGTATGGTAAAAGATTACATACAACACTTAATAAAATAACAATATGAAAAAAAACAGATCCTCGTCAATGATGACGAAAAAATTCAATAACATACTTTTGGGAGGAACTCTTTCAATCATGGTGGTATCTGTCATGTTGATGTCAGATAGCCTGATTGCGGGATTCTTTATTGGTTCAGATGCTGTGGCAGGAATTACTCTTGTAACTCCGTTATATTCTGTTGCAGCCTTTTTTAGTATGGTTATTTCCCTCGCTGTTCCGATTTTGTATTCTTCAAAAATGGGAATGTTTCAAAAAAGGAGGCTGACCAAATCTTCCAGACCGGCTTTTCTATAGCAATTGTCACCGGAGTCGCTCTTTTTGTTGTTATAAGCTTCCTTGGTGAAGTATATTTGCAGTTAAACAACCCTTCTGAGGAAATACTTATAGCTGCAAAAGGGTATTTGAAATATATAAAATTCACTATTCTTCTGCTTCCTCTCAGTGCACTGCTGTCGGAGTGTATATATTCGGACGGAGATGAAGTAATCTCTACAATCTCAAATTTAGTTCAGGCAATTGGTAATGTAACAGGATCTATTATTCTTTGTAACACAATGGGAATTGAAGGAATATCACTTGCATTCTTTATATTTTATATTATTTCCACTCTGATTTTATGTATACATTTCCTTAAAAAAACAACACTCTCAAGATTGGCTTTTTCTTCTCCTATGATATTCTGAAAACAATAGTTAGATATTCGGTTATAGATGCGGGAACATATCTTTTTATAGGCTTACTTACTGCAATCCTGAATATTTTTATCGGAACAAGATTTGGTTCAGAATCACTTATACCTATTTCTGTTGTTTCATTAAGCAGAGAGTTTCAGCTCACTTTTGACGGAATAGGCGAAGCAATTTCTCCTATTCTTTCAATTTATTTAGGTGAAGGCTGTATTGCAGGCGTTCGTAAGATTTATAACCGCGCAAGGGTAATTGCGATTGTAGAAGGAATTATAGTTTCGATCACTGCTTTTCTTGTTGCACCTCTCGTTCCACAGGTTTTACATATTACGGATGCAGCTATGGGTATATATGCTGTAAACGCACTCAGGATCATTTCTTTAGGAGCAGTATTTGTATCTATTCTTTATTTAATGTCATCGTATGATATTTTAATTGATAAGATATCACTTGGATTTATTACAAGTGCGTTTAGAGATGTATTATTATCAGCGCCGCTTGCTGTGATTTTAGGCTGTTTATTCGGTATATACGGGGTTTTTACCGGCATCGCTGCCGGACCGGCGCTTGCGACCATAATGATAAATATCTATCTGAAAAGAAAATATACTGAAGACCCATCACTTTTATTGGACAAGAAGGATTATTCAACATCATATTTATATGAGTATTGGTTCAGTGAAGAACAGATCGTAGCAATGCGCGATAAAATTGCAGAGGATCTGCAAAAGCATAATTACAGTAAAAGGGTTATAAATGAAGTAATGATACTCTTTGAAGATGTAAGTATGCTGATACATGACAATAATAAAGGAATATCCATCGAAGGTGAGTGTGCCGTTATACTTCTTAGTGACAGAATTCGTATGATCTTTAGAGATACGGATGCTCCATTCGATGTTACAGATTCCGATATGACAGTATCCTCTTTACGCAGTTATGTGATTTCAAATGTAGCATCGCAAGTCAGTTTGAAAAAACAGCATCTTAGCGCTTTGAATTTTAACCGAAATGCATTTGAAGTAAAAACATAATTGTACTAAAACAGGTTTTTAATCTGGCCTAAAGGGATAGGTCTTGACGCACACAACGCCATATGCTATTCTATGTCCACGTTCTTAAGGGCATATATACATAGATATCTTGGGCATACGCCCGATATTCCCATTTTTAATTAGTTTATGAAGTATTGATTGTTATTTGGTGGAAGCTTTAAGGGAAAAGTAAAAGGGGGAATATTCGAATAGTCTATTCAGATACTTTCTATGTGTATTGACTTTTGTAATACAAAATGTATAATAAAGGAGAATACAGATGATCGTATCGTGGGATGAAAACAAGAATAAAAAGAACCGGTTAAAGCATGGAATCAGTTTTGATATTGCAAAGCTGGTTTTTAACGATGAGGATCGTATAGAGCTGTATGATGAAGACCATAGTATATATGAGGACAGATACATTGTTATTGGTTACGTAGAAGAACTGTTAGTTGTTATATATACTATAAGAGGGAGCATATATAGAATAATCTCAGCTCGGAAGGCAACAAAAACTGAAAGGGCATACTATGAACAAATACACGGTCGTTAAAAAGGGACAACAGCCTACACAAAAGCAGTTGGAAGAGTTACAAAAGCTTAGGGATATTGAGCCAATACCGGATGATAATAATCCGGAATTAACATTTTCCGACATGGAAAGGTTTCGTATAGCCGCCATTAAAAAACGCGAAGAGCGACAGAAACAGGTATTAACTCTCCGCGTTTCACCTGAGACAATGAAGAAAGCCAAGTCACTTGGAAAAGGCTATACCGGCATACTTAGCAGATTACTGGAAATGGCTCTAAATGATCCGAATATGATAGAAAAGTGCTTATGAAACCGGCACGTCCTACTCTCCGGTTCCGCCATACTTCATGAAGTTACTCTGCTCCTCTGAGTAATAGAAGCGGCTGCTCCCCTCCGGTGTGCTAACATCCATGGAATCTGCCTCTATAAGAGCGATATTGCCGTATTCCTTGATCTCATCGTTCTCGCCTGCATATTCGAACATTTCAAGTCCGCCGGGATTCATCCTTAAGAAGCCATGTGATGTGGCTCCGTCCTCGGAATACCCTTTTGCATAATAGGTGTAATCTCCCATCTCTCCGATCTCAAGCATTGCTCCGTCCTGCGAGAAGTATACACCTTCAAATGATGTGAAATCTCCTAACAGATAGCCTGACTCTTTATAATAGAAGTCATCCATATCCACTGTTTCGCTGCTTTCATTACCTGATATCACACGCTCATCCAAAGCGTCGCTTATGACACTCTTATCATAATAAGAGCCTTCCTTGAATACTTCGGGATGATCCTTATATGTGATCTTAATATCTCTTGCTCCGAAGGCATATGCTCCCAGCATGTAATCCGAGAACCATATATGAAGCCCCTCGTTATCCATAGTCCATGGAATACTGAATCCCTCATCTCCGTTGATATACCATTCCTTAAGGTACTCGCTGTATGTATCATCACTGTATGTATCATAGTAATCCGCTATATCCGCGAATGACTCTTCGCTGTGTATGGCATCATCAACCGCATCCGCAAGCAGCTCAGGGTCATTCACAAGATCATCTATAGTGATCTCCTTACCCGTCTTAAGGTCATAAGTATGTCCGGTATATACTGTGCTACCATGTACTCCGCCCATATATACCTGTTCATTTTCCACGAAGCTTATCACATCACTGTCTGCCCTGTCGAATGTCACTTTGCAGTCATCATAGCAGTTAAGCACGAAGCGGTCACTGGTGTAGGCATTATACATATCCTGCCCGTTATCTGTGACAAACCTCTCTGTCCGCTTCTTCGCATCCTCACTGTATGCATCCAGTATCTTCGCAAGATTACCTGAATCATTTTCTACGGAAAAAGTGTCATATCCCGTCTTACACAGATTCACGGTCTTACCATTCTCAGGATGAATATCATAATTAACTTCTATATGCTCAATAGTGATCCTATATGCCTTATCCTCCTTTACGGCATTCTCAGAAGCCTTATCCTCATTCGGATTCTCTTCTGCTGCTGTCGTAACGGTATCGGCTGCGGCCTGTTTTGTAGCCGTGTTGTCCTGTACCTCTGCGGATTCACTGGCTTTACTCAAGCCCCCACATGCGCTGATACATACAGCCATCACTACTGCCAACGTTGTATATACATATCCTTTTCTCATAAAGCATCCTTCCTCCTCATACGGGTAGTGTCAATTCTGACACTCCT
>DGII01000098.1 GCA_002393095.1 Lachnospiraceae bacterium UBA3826
TCCACGCTTAAGGTGCACGCTCTTTCTCTCCATATATCCGCCACATTTACTCTGCTACTACAAATGTGATAGTTATTAGACTTCGTTGTTTGTTGCCAACTTGTCTCTCGTAGCCTAGCCTTATATGTGATTTCTGTCCGTCGGACCAGAGATTTGCTTACAGCTTCCTTCAGATTCCACCTCACGATGGACACCCTTGCTGTTCAGATATACACTTCCCACTATCTGGGCGTGTTCGGGACTTGCACCCGTTAGAGCGCGCCCATGGCGCGCAAACCATAAAGAGAAGCATCCGCAGGGATGCTTCTCTTTTTATCAAGGCAACGCCTCACGGCGTTGCTTCCTTTCTCTATTTTGTAAGGCGAACCGTCTCGCGGGCAATGGCAAGCTCTTCATTGGTGGGTACTACCATTATCGTTACCTTATCACCGGGCTTGGAGATTATGACCTCCTCACCGCGTATAGAATTCTTCTCATCATCTATGGAACAGCCTAAGAAGGTGAGGTATTCGGAGATGGCCTTACGCATGGCACAGTCATTCTCGCCTACGCCTGCCGTGAAGGCTACCACATCCACGCCTCCCATAGCTACTATGTAAGAACCGATGTATTTCGCCACTCTGTAGGCATAGGTCTCAAGAGCGCCCTCAGCCTTGGCATTGCCGTCTTTTGTCGCCTTGGTCAGATCTCGGAAGTCACTTGATACACCGTCTGACAATCCGTATACGCCCGACTTCTTGTTACATATATCGATCACTTCATCTGCCGTAAGTCCTTCCTTATCCGCAATGAAGCTTATGATGGCGGGATCTATATCTCCGGAACGTGTACCCATGATAAGTCCCTCAAGAGGAGTCATACCCATGGATGTGTCTACCGACTTCCCGTTCTTGACTGCTGATATGGATGCGCCGTTACCTAAGTGACATACTATTATCTTAAGGTCATCCCTGCTCTTACCGAGTATCTTAGCTGCCCTGTCGGATACATAATCATGGCTCGTACCGTGGAAGCCGTAACGACGTACCTTGTATTTCTCATAATACTCATAAGGCAGACCGTACATATATGCCTTACGTGGCATAGTCTGATGGAATGCTGTATCGAATACCGCTACCATAGGTACACCGGGCATAACCTCCCTGCAGGCATTGATACCGATGATATTGGCAGGATTATGAAGAGGTGCAAGGTCGTTACACTCCTCTATGGCCTTCATTACATCATCATCTATGATAACAGAGGTTGCGAACTTCTCACCTCCGTGTACCACTCTGTGTCCTACAGCGTCTATCTCGGATAAGTCCTTAATGACACCTACCGATGCATCGGTGAGCTTGTCTATAACTAACTTCACCGCATCGGTGTGATCCTTCATAGGCTTCTGCTCCGTCACCTTATCCCCTCCGTCGGGAGTATGGGTGATGGCACTTCCGTCTATGCCTATCCTCTCACACAGACCCTTTGCCAATACCTTCTCTGAGTCTGTCTCTATAAGCTGATACTTAAGAGATGAGCTTCCGCAGTTAAGTACTAATACATTCATTTCGTAATCCTCCGATACTTTCTTTTACTATATTGATATTTACTGTTTTGTCTATTTTGTCTCTCTTATCTTGATATTAAGCTGCGCGTAATAATAGCTTCTTATATCTATGGGCTCCTGACTGCTTAAGTAATTGAACATAAGCTCAAGAGATCTGGCTCCCTGCCATTCGGGTTCCTGACATATGGTGGCGGTGATTATGCCCTTATCAAGCATATCTATGGTGGTGGGTACATCATCATGTGTTATGACACGGATATCACGACCTATGGCAAGCTCCTGTATCGCCCTGCAGCCTCCGTAGACGCCTGCTGCAGTGAAGTACAGTCCGTTGATCTCCGGGTGCTTGCTCAGCATATTGCTGACTATATCGAAGCTCTTAAGATCATCATCATAGTTCTCTTCGCAGCATACGATATTAAATCTCGCATCCTCTGTAAGTCTGTCCGTGAATCCGGCTTCTCTCTGAGAGTGACACAGAATATTGCGATCACCAAGGATGATCCCTATATTGACCTTATCATGTGTCATAAGCTGCATCAGAGCACCCGCTGCCGCACCGGAATTGTAATAATCGCTGCCTACATAGGCTATCCGTCTGACATTCTCTGCATCCGAATTAACCGTTATGACAGGTATCCCATCATCTATCAGACTGTTAAGCTTGTCACACACCTTGTTGTCATTATAAGGAGTGATGATAAGTCCCTGTACTCCCTCCTCGACACAGGCTTCTATTGCCGACATCTGGGCCTCAGGATGATATGCCACCCGCTTGACCGTAACCTCACACCCGAAGAAGGCAAGCTCCTCGGCTCTCTCCGTGAAGCCCTCTATAACCTTATCGAAAAAAGGGTTCTTACGGCTGAAGACTATTATCCCTATAAGATACTTCTTCTTCTGGGCTGCAAGCGCCATTCCGGCTTTATTGGGCTTATAACCAAGTTGCTTGGCTATGGCTTTGACTCTGGCCGCCGTCTCCTCGCTGACACCGTCTCTGTTATTAAGTACCCTGTCTACAGTACCTCTGGATACGCCTGACAGTCTTGCTATCTCCTTGATAGTGGTCATTAATAAGCTCTCCCCCAGTAGACCATCTTCTTAGCCGGACGACCGCAGCATACACAGGTATCCGATATCTGTTCCTGTTCAAAAGGCATACACCTGCTCGTTGCAGACATCTTCTCCTTGATCTTATCCTCACATGCCTGATCTCCGCACCACATTGCCTTGACAAAGCCGGGTGTGGTATCAAGGATATTCTGCATCTCATCCATGGTTTTCGCAGTATATGTATGAGCGTCTCTGTGAGCTCTTGCACGCTCAAGCATATCCTTCTGTATGGCGGTAAGCAGCTCGGACACCTTAGCCTCAAGTTCATCTAAGGCACACTCTGTCTTCTCACCGTTATCCCTTCTGGCAAGTACACACTTGCCTGCCTCTATATCCTTGGGCCCTATCTCTACTCTCAGGGGTATTCCCCTCATCTCCTGCTCTGAGAACTTCCATCCCGGGCTCTTGTCGGAATCATCAAGCTTAACTCTTATGTCCGCCTTCTTAAGACGATCTCTTAAGGCTGCGGCTGTATCCAAGACACCCTCCTTTTTCTGCTGTATGGGTATGATCATGACCTGTACGGGCGCTACCTTAGGCGGCAACACCAGCCCCGAATCGTCTCCATGTACCATGATTATTGCACCTATAAGCCTCGTTGTCGTTCCCCATGATGTCTGATGTACATACTTAAGGGTATTGTCCTTATCCGCATACTGTATCCCGAAGGCCTTGGCGAAGCCGTCACCGAAGTTGTGGCTCGTGCCGGATTGAAGAGCCTTGCCGTCATGCATAAGGGCTTCTATGGTATAGGTGGCCTCAGCTCCGGCGAATTTCTCTTTATCCGTCTTGCGTCCCTTGATAACCGGAATTGCGAGTACTTCCTCGCAGAAATCGGCATATACATTGAGCATCTGTATGGTGCACTCCTCGGCTTCCTCAGCCGTGGCATGCGCCGTATGACCCTCCTGCCAGAGAAATTCACGGCTTCTTAGGAATGGTCTGGTCTCCTTCTCCCAGCGGACAACCGAACACCACTGATTATAGAGCTTGGGAAGATCCCTGTATGACTGTATATCGTTCTTATAGAAATCGCAGAAAAGCGTCTCCGATGTAGGTCGTACACACATCCTCTCCTGAAGCGGTGCATTGCCTCCGTGAGTCACCCACGCAACCTCAGGTGCAAAGCCCTCCACATGATCCTTCTCTTTATTAAGCAGGCTTTCGGGGATGAACATGGGCAGGTATACATTCTCTACTCCCGTCTCCTTAAATCTTGCATCCATCTGGGACTGAATGAGCTCCCATATGGCATAGCCTGCGGGCTTGAACACCATGCAGCCCTTAACGGATGTATAGTCCATAAGCTCAGCTTTCTTGACTACATCCGTATACCACTGCGCGAAGTCCTCCTCCATGGATGTGATAGCTTCTACGAGTTTCTTGTCAGCCATTGTTGTCAGTTCCTTTCATTAATATATTAGCATTTGATCTCGAGATATCCGAGCAGCTTGCTTGTATCATAGCTTGTCATGATGTCAAGATTGGGATCATAGTATTTTCCGTTATAATATACCAGATAATGGCAGTAACGGCCCATCTTCTCCATAAGTATCGCACACTTGGGCAATACCACATCACGACCCTCCGTATATACTATTATGTCTGAATGATCTATTCCATAGTAATTAAGCGCGGATATCATACGACCCATGGTAGCCTGCCACTCACGGCAATCCATCACCGTAATGACCTCAGCTAACGTCACACCTGCAAGCATTGCCACACAGCACTGTCCGCAGAGTCCGTCATCCTCCTGCATGATGACTTCCATGGAATCTATCTTCCTTATGGGATTGTCAAGGCTGTAGGGACTGTTCTTGTCCATCTCTATAAGAGAGCCGTGTACATGAAGGAGTATCTTGTGATTGACACCCATCTCTACTCCTGACAGCTCCGAATTCTCATCCGATACCTTGATATCGTATCTGCCCTTCTCCTTAGGGTGAAGCTCGCACTTGATGATCTTATTGTCGATTACTATCTCGGCTTCAATCACATCTCTCTGCTTACATACCTCCCAGATGTTAAAGGGAATATTGATCGAATATCCCACTTCCGCCTTTTCTACCTTGGATTCAAAAAAATACCTCATCTGTAACCTCCATGCTTAAGTCTTAAGACTCTTAACTATATAGTTTATACCCTTTCACACTCTTAATCAATCAAAAAGCACGAAAAGGCACGGTCAAGATAATAATACCCTAAAATACCCTAAAGTGTAACCCTTATGCGCTTGTATGGATTGCTCAATACTATGCCAATCTTGCTATAGATGTGAAAAACAGGATAACTGATCATTCATAAATGTCACATAACAGGTCCGAATATTCTGAATACTCTTCCCATAATACGATACATCGTATTAAGCTTCATATAGTAGTCCATATCCACCTCTATGCACTTACTGAAGGTCTCCTCAAAGTCTTCCCTGATCCTTTCAAGCTCACTGCATTCATAGAGCAGACATCCGCACTCATAATGCAGGAAAAGTGACCTGTAATCAAGATTGACCGTTCCAACTGTACCTATCCGGTCATCCGATATACAGCACTTGGCGTGTACAAAGCCGGGTTCATACTCATATATCCTGACACCGGCCTTAAGCAGCTGCGGATAGAAGCTTCTTGCTATCATGTAGGGAACCTTCTTATCCGGTATATGAGGAAGGATGATCCTCACATCTATACCGCTCTTGGCGGCATGCATTATTGCGGTATCCATGCCGTGATCAAGTATAAGATAAGGAGTCATTATCCACATATATTCATCCGCATTATTAAGGATATCCTTGTAGACATACTTAGCCAGGGCTTCCTTCCTGTACGGACCGTCACCGTAGGGGATGAACAGTCCGTCTGGAGTAGCTGATTCTGTTGATGTATAGTTGACATAACTCTCCACTTTTTCATCTGAAACCGTACCGAACCTTGCCGCATTCCACATCTGAAGAAACATAACGGAGAACTGCTTAACAGCCTCCCCTCGTATACATATACCGTTATCCTTCCAATGCCCGAACTTCTCTACCTCATTGATATATTCATCACAGAGATTGAAGCCGCCGGTAAAAGCGATTCGTCCGTCAACGACTACGATCTTACGGTGGTCACGATTGTTATACAGAAGTGAAAGGAACGGTGTCACCCTTCCGAATACCCTGACCTTAATACCCATATCCGTAAGTGTCTTATAATAGCGTCTGGGAAGTATGGCCACGCATCCGAGATCATCATACATAAGACGCACTTCAACGCCTTCAGCGGCCTTGCGCTTAAGTACATCAAGCACCTTAGTCCAGAAGATGCTCTCATCCTCTATCATGAAAAATTCAAGGAATATGTATTCCCTGGCAGATTCAAGAGCTTCTATTAACGGGGCGAACACCTCATCCGCCGGGGAATAATATGTGCAGTGCGAATTCGAATATACGGCACACTGGCCCTGATTCACCATATAATATGACAGCTTGGTCAGATCTGTATGCTTATGTGCTATATCCTTAACGACATCAGGTGCCGTTACCGTCAGTCCTCTTGTCTCCTCTATGATCTTCTCAAGCGCTTTCCTTGAATACCTGACACCTGCGTCAGAACTCACAATTATATAGAGAACCACTCCGGCAATAGGAAAGATCGCTATGACTACAGACCATATAAGCCTGCTCTCCGGAGTCTTATCACTCGTCACTATGGCAAGGATCGCTATAAATCCGAATATGGTGAATCCTTCGAATACCAGCTTGGCATGCTGGTCGATCCATAATGAGAGCAGTACTATTATAACTATCTGAAGGATAAGCAGAAGCGCAGTCGTGACGAAGCCACCGAATACCAGTCTTTTGACATAGTACATGGTGGTATGCTTTATCGCCTTACCTGAGGGAACTCCTTTTTCTTTCTGATTCTTATATATATTCATGAACACACCTGTCACACATTCCCGGTATATACATACTTAAGCTTTTCTCGCGCTATGTCCGCAAGATGAAATATCCTATCCACATCCGTTGCACTTCTGTCTGTCATATGAAAGCAGGGGAAGAATCTTGTTATATGCAGAGGGATGTCGGGATCTGTATCCGCTATCCAGCTACTTATACGCTGCATCTCATCATCCGTATCATTCTCTCCTGTCACGATCAGCGTAGTCAGCTCCACATGGCAGAAGGTGATAGCCTCTCTGATACAGTCAAGCACCATCTCCCTGTCGCCCCCGAGCGTATCTCTGTAATAGCTGTCGCTAAAGCCCTTAAGATCGATATTCATTGCATCGATATATGGCGCAAGCTCCTTAAGTATACCTGTCTCTGCCGTACCGTTAGTCACAAGCACATTCACCATACCCATCTCATGTATAAGCCCGGCCACGTCTCTTACATATTCGTATCCGATAAGCGGCTCATTGTATGTGTATGCTACGCCGATATTGCCCTTATCCTTAAGCCCTGATGCAATATCCGCAAGCTCTTTGGGGCTAAGGGTATCGGCTTGTGTACTCCACCTGCCTGCTCTCTCATCCCATGATATCTCACTGTTCTGACAGAAGGGACACCTCAGATTACAACCATAGCTTCCGACAGAGAGTATCTTAGAACCCGGATGGAACCTCTTAAGAGGCTTCTTCTCTATGGGATCAAGCGCAAGCGATGTTACCCTGCCATAATTAGCGGCATACACCTTCCCGTCCTTACAGCCTCTTGCCCTGCAGAAGCCCAAGCCTCCCTCCGGTATGTCGCAGTGCCTGAAGCAGATTTCACATCTAGACATGCCTTATCACCTCGAACCTCTGCAGCGAATACTTCTCATGCTCTCCTATGCCACCCTTACGCCTGGCTATGGATATCTGTTCATCCACAGTATCCACTCCATCAAGATCGGGAAGCAGTAATCCTCTCTTATATCCGCTCGTAACTATCACACCATATCTCTTCACATCAAGCTCATCCACAGATGCTATATCCTCCGGCTCGCTTAAGATGTCCACGTTGATATCAAGCCACGGAAGCTCATCCGCAGTGATAGGATCGAATCTCGGATCTGCGGTTGCCGCACTTATGGCATTGCCTATTATCTCTTCGGCTATACTTCCCTTGGTCGGAAGTATGGTCCCTATACAGCCTCTTAAGTATCCGTGCTTATGTATTGATACGAAAGCGCCTGCCTGTCTGTCCGTAAGTTCAGCCGGCAGATCATCCGGCACTTTCAGTATCTCTTTCTTCGTAATATATGCCTCTATTGTCTGTCTGGCCAGACGGACATACTCATCAGACCTCTCCTTCTTCTTCTCAAGCTCCGCATCCAGTCTCTTAAGGTATATATCAAGGAATTGTCTGGACTTATCCGGAACAGACCCCGATGAATCATCTCTTGGAATAAAGCTGCATATGCCATAGCCTACTCCCGTAACGTCCTCATGGGAATACTCCGTAGCCTTCACAGCAATCCCGTCCAGTGCCCCCGCCATTATAACGAAGGATCTGTGACCGCACTCTGAGGCTTTATTACAGAAGCTTTCATCAAAATCAAAGAGCTCTAAAAAAGCCCCTCTGCCGCATACATCCATTATTCTCTTATCATACTCAGGTCCCTCCGGAGCAAATCCATAGGGTCCGTATACCTGCAGCTTATGTGACAGATCTCCGCTTGCGACATATATGACACGTCTGTCAAGATTATCCACCGCCTCCTGTATGATCTGCCCCATCCTGTAATGATCCGTCAGCGGAAGTCCCGACAGTCCGAGTCTTACTATCTTACAGTAGGGCAGCTTTTGCCGTATAAAATATAACGGAACCATGGTTCCGTGATCAAGGAGGCTGTTCTTCTCACCCAAAGTACCTGCCGGAAAATCCTCCTTATCCGCAATGCGGCAGATAGCCTCAACAAGCTCCGTATCATAATCCTCATTAAAGCTTACATCCGCCGCTCCAAATTCTCTAAAGGAGCCTGTGGCATGCCTTCCCGGAGATATGTGAAAATAATCCGAATACATGATACTGTGAGGACTCGATATTATGATCGTCTCAGGATTAAGGGACGCTATCTCATCCGCGACCCTTTCATACGAGTGGATCGTCTTCTCAACCTGTACCTCGCCTCCTTTACCGACCTGCGGTACGATCATGGGCGGATGCGGTACCATATATGCTGCGATTATCGACATAAGAAATCTCCTTTCATTGCTTTATGTACTTAATTTTACATTTACCTTCAAGAAGTGTGCTGATGGTGCGCAACGAACTGAGTGATTTCTGGTGTGGTCTGCTTAAAGCGACCGAAGAGGTAAGAGCACACGCACCTCTTAAGCACAACTGCTGACACCATATCATATATAAGTGAAAGCTGCGGCTTTGAATCACCGGGATACTTTACCAAGGTATTCAGACAGCATATGGGGTGCTCTCCCCGCGAATACAGGGACAGAAGGTAATCTCATATCGTGAAGAGCATATCCATATCAGTTGCCGGATGCGAGAATTTAAGCTTATATGCACAAAGCTGTACCCTATGTATCCCATGGGATGCGCTGTAAGCCATAGACTCCTCGCTGCCATACTTCAGATCTCCGAGTATGGGCATGCCTGCCCCTGAAAGCTGCAATCTTATCTGATGGTGTCTGCCTGTTATCAGACGGATATCCAGATCGGCTATACTGTAGTCCCTCTCCATTCTTATATCCGTCATCTTATAGTCAAGCAGCGCCTCCTTGGCTATGCTGTATGATTTGTCGCAAAGCTTACTCAGATTCGTATGCTTATCCACATACATATAGTCGGTCAATCTTACATAGGAGTCGGTCATCACACCACTGTTATGATTGCTTATATATGAAGTAGCCCTGTAGTACTTCTCAATGGCACCATCCGTCAGCTGCTTATTGAGCTTAGCTGCCATTCCGCTGCTTTTGGCCATAAGAACTATTCCCTCAACAGGCTGGTCGAGTCTGTTGATAAGCCCCACATATCCGCCGGATAAGTGGTTTTTGACCATACTGAATAAATCCTGCTCTCCGACCTTCTTGGTCTGAGTAGCAATTCCCGCAGGCTTGTGAAGCACTATTATGAACTTGTCCTCATATATTATCCTAAGTTCCATACGCTTATCTTTACGATCCGATATTGGGGTCAACTATCATATTACAGGCCGAACCGGTCATTTGGCCAGTCTCTTCAACGTCTCTGTCACAAGGCGGTATGTACGTTCCACTGACGGAATGTTCATACTCTCTCTGAAGGTATGTATCTCTGAAAGCTTAGGTCCTATGGACACACAATCAAGTCCCGGCAGCTTATCCGCGAAAAATCCGCATTCTACCCCCGCATGTACTGCTTCTATGACAGGCTCCCTCTTGTATTGACTTATGTAAACCTCCCTCATAACATCTCTCAAGGGCGAATCAACCCTGTACTGCCAGCCCGGATAATCTCCTTCGAATTCGATATCACCGCCTATTACATGCATCATATCCTTAAGTCTTCTCTTTAGCATATCCTTCTCTGAAGCTACACTGCTTCTGACACAGAAGGTAAGGACTGTCTTGTCCTCTGTATTAAGGATACCCATATTAAGGGATGTCTGCACAAGCCCGTCCACATCCGGACTCATACGCTGTATTCCGTTAGGAAGACAGGTGAGCATATATATAAGCTTATCTGTCATATCTTCTGTCATTGGCGGCAATTTGGCAATGCTCTCTTTGCCGGAAATACCGGCACTCTCGGTTGGTTGACATAATATCTCGATATCGGGGTCTGTAGTATTGTATTCTTTCTTAATGTCCTCTCTTATCCCGTCTATCACGCTGTCGATCAGATCTGCCTGGCCGTCTGTGACTATGACGGCCTCTGCTTCTACCGGTATGGCATTATCCTTAGAGCCGCCTTTAACATCTGTTATCCTTATACCCATGTCGTCCCTGAGCCTTTGCAATACTCTTCCAAGCAGCACTATTGCATTGGCCCGGTTCTTATGTATCTCTATTCCGGAATGTCCGCCGATAAGTCTGCTAACCCTTATACTGTATATATTCTCCGATCCCTGTAACTGAGATGAGGTATCGCGTCTAATATCTAATGATGCCTTGGCTACCACACCTCCGGCACAGCTTACAGTGAATACTCCTTCCTCCTCCGAGTCAATATTGATCATGGTACGGCTCTTTATATCCGATACATCGATAGCCGCAGCACCAAGCATTCCTATCTCTTCATCCACAGTAAATATCGCTTCAATGGGCGGAAGCTCCGTATCGCTGCTATCGAGGAGTGCAAGCGCCATTGCTACCGCAATCCCATCATCTCCGCCTAATGTAGTGCCCTTAGCCTTAAGCTCTTCTCCGTCTATATACAGGTCAAGACCTTCCTTGGACATGTCCTTATTACAGCCCGGTTCCTTCTCGCATACCATATCCATATGACCCTGTAATATGACAGGAGAGTCACCTTTTCCGTCTTTGAATATTATGACATTGCCAAGTTCATCCTGTCTGTACTTAAGTCCGCGCTTTACAGCGAATCCAACCAGATAATCGCTTATGGCAGCAGTATTCTTAGATCCGTGTGGAATATCTGCGATCTCCTTAAAGAATCCGAAGACCTCTTTAGGCTTAAGCGTATTCAGATCATTCATATCTTTTTTCACACTATTCTGTCCTTCCATATTCAGTCTCTATACCATATACTCCGGCCCCCTTGCTGTGCACCGTAATGGTTCCGTCCTTATATGTAGAATAACAACCAATCCCACATTTATCAAGATACTCTGCGGTCTTATCTTCCATAGGTCTGTCTTCTCCGTCTGTCACTATCACCTCTATAGGAGATACCGTCTCGATAAGATCATCATAGTTACCCTTCCAGTCGCCGTGGTGGGGGAACTTCATTATATCGAACTTCCCGTTACCGTATTCCCTGGCAAGATATTCCTTCGTTGCATCCTTTTCTATATCCCCGAAGAATACATACGAATCATCTGAGAACCTTAACGTAACGATAAGTGACATATCATTGTCATTCTCCTTAGCCGTATCATATTCTGTCTGTGAAGCTCTGATGGTGTAATCAAAGCTTTTCTCTTCATAATAATCGATGGAATATCCGGTATCCTCATATACGAAGGTCACTACTGGTTCCTCCAATATGGCCTTATCACCGGGATCGTCTATATGTACTTCATATTTATTGCTTATATCATCCTTATCCTGTATTCCCAGAGCAGTCATGATATCCGCATACCCGTTACTTTCAGATTCGTAATCCGGCAAAAAGACATGCCTTACGGGATATCTCTCCATAAGCCCTATCATCCCGCCATAATGATCCTTATCAAAGTGGGTGATGATCATATCATCTATGGCTGTGATGCCTTCTCTGTCAAGATATGCCGATACTCTGTCTACGGTATTCTCATAGCCCGTGTCGATCATGGATACGAATGTTCCTGCCTGTATCAGGATGCAGTCACCTTTGCCCACATCTATATATGTCACCTTAAGCGGACCGTCATCTATGTCATCCCCTGTAAGGAGGCTGACAGGCTTAATACTGCAGCCGGTCATTTGACACAGCATAACAACCGCAAGAAGTGCGGACCAGACTGCTTTCTTAATCTTCATGCATTCATACTCCATACTTGATTATAACATTAAATTAATGCCACAGGATTACCCTATGGCATTAGAAATGAACGCTTATTATCTCCTCCCCTGTATATTTTGTATACGGCATTGATATACGCTTAATCGGATACCTTCTCGTATCTTTTGAATATCTTATCCGCACCGCAGGCATGCTTGGTACCGTCAGAATCCACTATGATGTAATCGCCCTCCTCTATGAAGGTACGACCTCTCTTATGTGTGATATAAGGACATACCACCGTACCGTTATCCCTTGTAACCTTGATAAGTCTGTCCGTGACTATCCACATCTTGGTCACAACATCCGAGAAAGGCTCCCAGCCATCTTCAAGCTTGCTGTCCACAGTGTACTCATATACATCTGCTTCTATAGGTGTTCTTCTGCATTTCATAGTTTGCTCCCTCTCTATACTTTCTTATATATTT
>DGII01000034.1 GCA_002393095.1 Lachnospiraceae bacterium UBA3826
GCGGAGGATCTGACCTATTATTTTGCAACATCGGAGCAGGTGCCTTCATGTGTGGGACTCGGAGTGCTCATGAATCGCGGGGATGCTACGGTGGCTGAAGCCGGAGGCTTTAGAGTGCAGCTTATGCCCTTTGCGGATGATGATACCATAAGCAGGCTTGAGGATAATATAAAAAGCATAGACTCGGTGACGGGAATGCTAAGCAGAGGGCTTGATCCCAAGCAGATGCTTAACGAGCTGCTTAAAGGCTTTGATATAGAATTCACGGACAGAATCCCCGTGAGGTTCTATTGCAACTGTGACAGACAGCGTATAGAGAAGGCGCTTATAAGTCTGGGAAGGAAGGAGTTGCAGTCTATGATAGACGATAACGAGCCCATTACGCTTAACTGCCATTTCTGTAACACCGATTATACCTTTGATACTGATGAATTAAGAAAGATATTAAAGAGGATATAGCGTTTTTGATATGTAAAAAATCATGATTTAATTATAAAAAAGGAGTGGACATGAAGAACAAAAAGGAAGATATGATCCGTAGAGTGAACGAAGAGGATGTAGAGTTCATAAGACTGCAATTTACCGACCTTTACGGCAGGCTTAAGAATATGGCAGTAACCGCAAGCCAGCTTGAGAAAGCCATTAATAACGGGTGTATGTTTGATGCGGCAGCGGTTGAGGATTACGGAAGCGAGGGTGAATCGGAGATGTATCTGTATCCGGATCTTGATACCTTCGAGATATTCCCGTGGAGACCCCAGCAGGGCAAGGTTGCAAGACTTTTCTGTGATGTATACGCCATTGACAGGACGCCATATGCCGCCGATCCAAGGCGTATACTTAAGAATGTCATAGATAAAGCTGCCAGTATGGGATATGAGCTTAAGGTCGGAAGTGAGTGTGAATTCTTCCTCTTTAACACTGATGAGAATGCCATGCCTACGACCGAGACCCGTGAAAAAGCAGGGTACTTTGACTGCGGTCCCGTGGATTTCGGTGAGAATGCAAGAAGAGATATTGTACTTACCCTTGAACAGATGAACCTTGTTGTGGAATCCTCTCATCACGAGATGGCGCCTGCGCAGCATGAGGTTGATTTTAAGTATTCGGATGCCTTGGGGACTGCGGATAATATCCAGACTTTTAAGCTTGCGGTCAAGACTATTGCCAAGAGGCACGGTCTTCATGCGACATTTATGCCAAAGCCCAAGACAGATTGCAACGGTTCGGGTATGCATCTTAATATGTCACTTACCAAGAACGGTAAGAATATCTTCTATGATAAAAAGGACGAGCTGGGATTATCTAAGGAGGCGTATTATTTCATAGGCGGACTTGCGAAGCACATTAAGGCCATAACCGCCATTACCAACCCGATCGTTAATTCATATAAGAGATTATCATCGGGAGACAGAACGATCTTCAGGATACCGGTTGCGGGACAGGACAGCAGCCGCATAGAGTTAAGGAGCCCAGATCCTTCCGCTAATCCGTATCTGGCCCTGGCTGTATGCTTAAGTGCGGGCTTAAGCGGTATAGAAGAGAAGATAATGCCTCCCAAGGGTGCTCTTACAAAATGGACATCGAAGAATACTCTTCCGAGCAATCTCATGGAAGCTTTGAATGAGCTTGGCAGGGATAAGCTCATTAAGGATACGCTGGGTGAGTCCATGTACAGAATGTACAGAGATATCAAGAAAAGGGAATGGGAAGAGTATCAGACACAGGTTACGGAATGGGAGAAGGAGCAGTATCTGGACAGATATTGACGGTAGACCATAGTGAATTCCAATATAATCATAGCCTTTCCCCGTCTGGACGATGCCAAGAATGTTAAGAATATACTGGTAAGAAACGGTATAGATGTGGCTGCCACGGTCAACAGCGGTGCTAAAGCCCTTTCTGTAGCGGATTCGCTGGGCTCAGGGATAATAATATCGGCATATAAGCTGCCGGATATGCCCTTTTTTGAGATACGCGAATATATGCCTGTGGGCTATAAGCTCCTTTTAGTCGCTTCCAAAGAGAGACTGAATGAGTGTACGGACCCTGATATAGTGAAACTGGCCATGCCTTTTGTAATAGGTGACCTGATAGAGACGGTGGGAATGATGCAGATGTCCATGATACGCAGGAAGAAGGAGCGAAGCGCGGGTGTGCACAAAAGGACCGCGGAAGAGCAACGCATCCTTGATCTTGCCAAAGGTATTCTGATGGAAAGGAACGGACTTACGGAGGGAGAGGCACATAAGTTCATACAGAAATGCAGCATGGACAGTGGAAACAGTCTTATAGAGAGTGCTCGAATGGTCTTTTCCATGTACAATGCATCGGATGGAGACTGAATTATGCTTTTTAATTCATATATTTTTCTATTTCTTTTTCTGCCGGTGTCTTTGCTGGGGTATTATCTACTTGGCAGGCGGGGCTTGTACAGAGCGGCGGATGTTTTTCTTGTTGCGGTATCGCTGTGGTTTTACGGATGGTTTAATGTATCATATCTGTTACTTATTATAGCGAGTATCACAGGCAACTTTTTGATCAGCCTGCTTTTTGAGAAGGACAGACTGGGGAAGAAAACGACGCTTTTTGCGGCACTTCTGCTTAATCTGGGGCTGCTTTTTTACTTTAAATACTATGATTTCTTCATATCCAATTTGAATCTTATCCTAAAGACGGATTTTAACCTTAAGCATATACTTTTACCTTTGGGAATAAGCTTTTTTACCTTTCAACAGTTGTCCTATATGATCGACAGGGTTAAGGGCAGGGCTGTACATTACGGGATTTTGGACTATGCGGCTTATGTAACGTTCTTTCCCCAGCTTGTAGCGGGCCCCATTGTACTGCATGATGAATTCGTTCCGCAACTGCATGATCCTAAGAGAAGAAGACCGGGAGCAGGGAAGATATACGAGGGTCTTATATCCTTTGTTATCGGATTGTCCAAAAAGGTTCTTTTGGCGGATACCCTTGCCAACATAGTCAACTACGGTTTTGACAATTATCTCATGCTTGATTCCTTTTCGACGTTAATAGTGATGACAGCTTATTTTCTGGAATTATACTTTGATTTCAGCGGATACAGCGATATGGCCATAGGTCTGGGGGCGATGTTCGGCTTTGACCTGCCGATGAATTTCAATTCACCCTACAAGTCACACAGTCTTAAGGAGCTGTGGAGCAGGTGGCACATGACGCTTACCAGATTCATGACGACCTATGTGTATATACCGCTTGGCGGCAGCAGGCGCGGCAGAGTAAGAACCCTTGTCAATGTGTTCATAGTATTCCTTCTAAGCGGTCTGTGGCACGGAGCGGCATGGACATATGTGGTCTGGGGAATGCTTACGGGAATTGTCGTAATATGGGATAACATAAGGAAAAAAGATATACCGGGGATATTCGGTATACTGGCAACCGATATTGTCTTCGGCCTTCTGCTGATACCCTTTAGAAGCGAATCCCTTACCGTGGCCTTAAGCATGCTTTTAAATCTCTTCACAAAGGGGTGGAGTGGCAATGTGATAAGGCTTGCCGAGAATGTGATGAAAATGCCGGAGCTCTACGTACCCACGCAGATAATCGAGAGGGCAGGGCTTGCAGGGAATACAGCCGTATCGGTGGTTTCCCTTATAATGCTGCTTATCATTGGGCTTTTTGTCATCAGCAGAGAGAATACAATGTATATCAGGGATAAATATAAGAGCAGACCTTGCCTTGTGCTTTGGCTTGCCTTTCTCTTTACTTATTCCGTGATAAGTCTTTCTCAGGTGAGTACCTTTATATACTTTAATTTCTGATATGGCGGACAGAATGAACTACAGGAAATTATTAATTCGAACTTTAATTTTAATAGCGGTATTTCTTGGACTTGCAGCGACAGCGGTGTTCCTGTTCGATCCGTTTTATCATTATCACCGGCCCCTGCCGGGTCTTAAAGCGGTGCTTACGGAGAAGGAATACCAGTGTATCGGTACGCTTAAGAATTTTGAATATGATGCGGTGATAGCCGGCTCTTCGGTATCCGAGAATTTTAACAATAACTGGTTTGATGAGGGCTTTGGCTGCACATCGGTAAAGGCGATACGCTCATACGGAGCCACGGCGGATCTGTGTTATCTCTTAGACAGGGCATTTGATTCCGGCAACAATATAAGATATGTCTTTTATAATCTGGACCCTTCGTCGCTTATGGCCGATACCGGTACGACCTTTGAACAGACAGGATGTCCGATGTATCTGTATGATAATGATCCCTTCAATGATGTAAGATACCTCTTCAATAAGGATGTGCTGTTACAGCGCATCCCTTATATGATAGCAAGAACGTATCTGGATGAATATGATGAGGGAACATCCTATAACTGGGGGCAATGGAAGGAATTCAATCTTGACATGTGTACAGGCTTGTATCTGAGACATCCAAGAGTAAGCGACATGCATGATATCCACTACATGGATGAGAGGCTTGCAGGGAACATAACCATGCTTAAAGATATGATAAGCGCGCATCCGGATACGGAATTTATCATTTATATGCCTCCTTATTCCATGCTCTGGTGGGATAATGTATACAGAGAGGGAGATACGGAATTCTATCTGTATGCAACGAGGACACTTATGAACAGCCTGGTCGGGTATGATAATGTAAAACTGTATTATTACATGAACGACAGGGATATCATCCTTGATATTGAGGATAATTACATGGATACCTTGCATTTTTCTCCTGAGATAAACTATCATATCTATGAGACTTTACGGGATGACAGTGAAAAATACAGGGTCACAGAGGATAATATCGACAGCAGGGTGGATGATATGAGAGAGCTTGCATATGAGATAACCGACAGCTTAATGGCTCCTTACATTCCGCTGATCAAGGAACAGATAGAATAGAAGGATACATGGAGGATCATATGAAGGAAACAGGGTCGCTTCGCGATGAGATAAGGCAGGAACAGCTTAAAGGACTTGAAGGAAAATCAACACTCTATAAGATCAGGTACTATGTGTACTACTATAAGTGGTATGCGATCGCCATACTGGTCGCAGTGATAATTGCGGGGATAGTCATTAGAGACATAAGAGCGAATAAGGACAGTGTACTTGGTGTGGCAGTCATCAACAGCCTGTACGGAGCCGATTATGAGGAGATAAAGCTTGGGTTTGAAGAAGAGCTTGAGTTAGACGATAAGCATGAGGTGGACATAGATACCCAGTATACCATATCAGCCGATGAGCAGAACGGTTTTGACATGCAGTCCCAGGAAAAGCTTTTTGTCAGAATGGCAGCAGGGCAGCTCGATATAATCATAGCGCCCGAAAGCGTATTCAAAAAGCTTGCGGATGTGGGATATATGCGAGATCTTAATATGGTGCTTACCAAAGAGGAGTATGAAAAATACGGTGCCGTATTCATGGCAAGCATAGCGGATGATTCCGTAGAGGCTGTGGACAATGAGAATGCGCCAAGACATGATGTACCGACCGGAATAAGTATAGGAGATTATAAAAAGATAAAGGAATACGCATGGTATTACAATTGTACGGAGCCTGTCTACCTCGGATTTGCGGACGGCGGCAGCAATACCGACAATGCCATAAGGTTTCTTGAATATCTCAGACAATAAAGAGGGATAATCGGTACCTTTTTTCTCTTGTTTTTTTGATGATGCTGTAATAGAATTGACCTAATATCTGATTAATATCTGGTTGAACATTTCGGAGGAAAATATGAGCGAGCATATCGAATTGCTTGTTCCCGTGAAGACTAATACGGGACTTAATCTTTGCAAGATCCTTTTGTGGGTTGTGACGGTGATACTTGCCCTTGCCGGTCTTGTGGGGATATTCGGACTTATTCCAATAATACTGGCTATAGCGACCGGAATCGGGGCGTACTTTGTGGGCATGAGAGTTGACACGGAGTATGAGTATGCGTTGACGGATAAAGAGCTTGATGTGGATATAATATATTCCAAGGAGAGAAGGAAGCATATAACGACCCTTGATCTTAACAAGCTTGAACTTATGGCCAGAGCGGGAAGCTACAGGCTTGACGGCCAGAAGAACAGGGAGCTTAAGACAGAGGATTACTCTTCAAGGGAAGAGAGCCGTAAAAATGATGTTTTTGTCATGATCTATGAGGGGTCACGAAGGATACTGATAGAGCCCGATGAAAGGCTGTATAAGGCGATATACAGTGTGGCTCCGAGCAAGGTATTCAAGGATTAGATAACAATATGCTATATGCACGATAAGTCATAACAACGCATAACAGGACATAGGAAGATTTAAGGAGGATGACATGGGACAGATTATTAAAGAAGGCATAACCTTTGATGATGTATTGCTTATACCGGCCTACGCGAATGTAGTACCGAATTCCATTGATGTGTCGACACATCTTACTAAGTCGATAAAGCTTAACATTCCGCTTATGAGTGCGGGAATGGATACGGTCACAGAGCACAGGATGGCTATAGCCATGGCCAGACAGGGCGGAATAGGTATCATTCATAAGAATATGACTATTGAGGAGCAGGCAGACGAGGTAGATAAGGTTAAGCGTTCCGAGAACGGAGTGATAACAGATCCCTTCTCATTAAGTCCCGAACATACTCTTAGGGATGCGGATGAACTTATGGGTAAGTTCCGTATATCCGGTGTTCCGATAACAGAGGGCAGGAAGCTCGTAGGTATAATAACCAACAGAGATCTTAAGTTCGAGACGGATTTCTCCAAGAAGATCAAGGAGTCCATGACAAGTGAGAATCTCATCACTGCCAAGGAGGGCATCACCTTGGATGAGGCTAAGGACATACTTGCCAAGGCTCGTAAGGAGAAGCTTCCAATAGTAGATGATGATTATAATCTCAAGGGCCTCATAACCATTAAGGATATTGAGAAGACGATCAAGTATCCTCTTTCCGCAAAGGACAGTCAGGGAAGGCTTCTGTGCGGCGCAGCCATAGGTATAACCGCCAATGTACTGGAGAGAGTGGAAGCCTTAGTTAATGCCAAGGTAGATGTGGTGGTACTTGATTCGGCTCATGGTCATTCCGAGAATGTGATCAACTGCCTTAAGATGATCAAGGATAAGTACCCAGATCTGCAGGTGATAGCAGGTAATGTGGCGACAGGCGAAGGAACAAGGGCGCTTATAGAAGCCGGTGCAGATGCCGTCAAGGTAGGAATGGGACCGGGCTCTATATGTACGACCAGAGTTGTAGCGGGAATAGGAGTACCGCAGATAACCGCCGTGATGGATTCGTATGCCGTTGCGAAGGAGAGCGGGATACCAATAATCGCTGACGGAGGTATCAAGTACTCAGGAGATATCACCAAGGCCATAGCTGCCGGTGCCAATGTATGTATGATGGGCAGTATGTTCGCCGGATGTGAAGAGAGTCCGGGAGAATTTGAGTTATATCAGGGAAGAAAGTACAAAGTATACAGAGGAATGGGCTCTATAGCAGGTATGGAGAACGGAAGCAAGGACAGATACTTCCAGTCCAATGCCAAGAAGCTGGTACCCGAAGGTGTAGAAGGCCGTGTGGCATACAAGGGACTTGTGGAGGATACGGTATTCCAGCTTTTGGGAGGCTTAAGGAGCGGTATGGGATATTGCGGCGTGAAGAGTATTGAAGAGCTTAAGGAGAACGGCAGGTTCGTCAAGATCACCGCTGCTTCGCTTAAGGAGTCGCATCCCCATGACATACAGATTACCAAGGAGGCACCCAACTACAGCGTGGATGCATAGGCTTACAGGCTGCGGATGGGATCGGTATTATGACTAGAGACACTAGGTCCGGCAATGCGGAAGAGTTGAAGGTTTCACATTTTTTTGATATCTTCAGCGAAGCTGTCAGACTGTATATATGCAGCTACGACGATTCTGACAGATTATTAAAGGACTTTACCGGTAATGAGAAAGAGCGGGAGATAATACATAAGTATGCAACGGAAGAGTTGATGCAGGACATGTATTCGAGACTCGCTATCAACGGAATAGAGGATCAGATCATTGAAGAGACATCCAGCCCTTATATAAGGCTGGGTGCCGTTGTGTTGAAATACGAAGGACACGCAAAAGAGGTGTGGTTTTTTGCGGGAATGATCACGGATGCCGGAGATTCGGATATTCCGGATGAACTGTCGGTATTAAGTAAAAGGCTGACCTCACGGGAATTCTTAAACAGCATAGATGCGCTCAGAGAGATAGGTGATTACAGGGTTTCATCGGAGCTGGCTCTGGCATCCTTTGAAGAGAAGAGCAGAAGATCGCTTTTCTCCGCACATGAGATGGCAGAAAGCCTTAAACGTGTCGAGGCATTAACAGAGATACTTAAGTATCTGGACAGTGACAACGGCGTTGATTCCATTATGGAAGAGTTCTTAAGGATAACTGCCGGATATCTGGACGTGGATCAGGCGAATATACTTAAAGTACGGCCAAGACAGAGCGGAGATGTTATGGACATCGTAGCCTCGTATTCCCTAAGCGGTGAGTCTATATATGTAAGGACCGCGGATATTCCGAGATTCGGATTCCTGGAAGGCAAAAAGTCCATTATTCTTTCCTCAGGAGCCTCTTCCCTTAAGGATATCGAAGGTGAGGATATTACGGGAAGGGTTAAGGCGCTTGTGGCTATGCCTGTTACAATAGGCCAGACGACCAATATGTATGCGGTCTTTTTGGAGAATAAAAATGACAGGAACTGGCAGATACATGAGCTTCAGTTTCTAAGCGATGCTGTAAGAGTCCTGCAGAACATTCTGGAGAAGAGAGTCCAGAAGAACTCTCTTGTAAGTTCGTATGCGTCCCTGGAACAGATACTTGAACATGTGGGCTGTGCGGTTATCGTTAATGATGTGGTGAGGCATGAGACACTTTTTGTCAATAAGATAATGCAATCCCTTTTCCCGAAGGATGTCATGTCTGATGAGCTTAGCGCCATAGTCTGGGAGGATGACGAGGAATCGGCAAATGTGCGTGAATACTATGATTACGTGCAGGATTCATGGTATGAGATACATCACAGCGATATTCACTGGGTGGACGGAAGACCTGTTGCGCTGTATGCGATATATGATGTGACCGAGAAAAAGGTATATCAGAGGAAGATCGAGCAGCAGGCGTATACGGATTTCCTGACGGGACTTTTGAACAGGCTTTGCTGTGAACGTGATCTTGCAAGGATCATAGATGAGGCTAAGAAGTACAACGCAACCGGTGCCCTGTTATATATGGATCTTGATGATTTTAAGCATATCAACGACGGATTGGGACATCAGTACGGAGACATCCTGCTTAAAGATATATCAACAGCTATAAAGAGCATAAAGGGGCTGGAAGAGAATTGTTACCGCATGGGAGGCGATGAGTTCGTAATGATCATCCCGCCCAGACATTATAATCGCTATGACAATATCATTGAGGACATAAAGGGTGTATTCGCAAGACCCTTCTATCTTAAGGACGGTGAATACTACTGTACAATGAGTATGGGTATCGTCACCTTCCCGGATGAAGGAGATACCGTTGAGGATCTTGTTAGAAAAGCCGATATCGCCATGTACAGCGCCAAAAAGACCGGCAAGAACAGGGTGGCCAAGTATAACGGCAGTTCTCTGTCAGAATCGGGTAAGAGACTCGATATGGAGAAGAACATGAGGGATGCCGTGGGCAGTCATCTCGGTGAGTTTGAGGTTTATTACCAGCCCATAGTAGACATACGCAAAGCAGGCGGAGCAGCCTGTACGGGAGCGGAGGCACTTATAAGGTGGAATTCGCAGGAGCTTGGATTCATATCTCCGGCAGATTTCATTCCTTTAGCCGAGTATCTTGGACTTATCAATCCTATTGGCGACCATGTGCTTAAGGAGGCATGCAAGGAGTGTAAGTACTGGAATGACAACGGGCATCCGGAATACAAGGTGAATGTCAACCTGTCGGTAGTCCAGCTTATGCAGGATGATATCGTGGACAGCATCAAAAAGACTATTGATGATATCGGACTCAATCCACGTAATCTCACCCTGGAGGTTACTGAAAGCCTTGCCATAAACGATATGGAGAGGATGAAGTCGATCATGTCAGAGATAAGGCAGATAGGTGTCAGGATAGCTCTTGATGATTTCGGAACAGGCTATTCTTCTCTCAATCATATAAGGGAGATACCCTTTGATGTGATAAAAGTGGATCAGTCTTTTGTCAGGGAGCTTGCAACGGATGATTATCCCAAATCCTTTATCAGAATGATAGGCGAGCTTGCGTATGCCCTTGGTGTGGATATATGTGTGGAGGGCATAGAGAGCAGGGAACAGTATGAAGTGCTTGAAAGCATGAAGGTGCGTATGATACAGGGCTATTACTTTGATAAACCCATGAAAAAGGATGATTTCGAAGCGAAATACTTAAGCATATAGTTATACCGGTGTGAGAGGTTTAACCGATTGACTGATATATGCTTTTCGTAATAAAATATAAGTCGGATTTTAAGGATCGGAGAATTTGGTCATAATGGATACAGAGAGCAGGAATTTTATAGAGCAGATGATAGATAAGGATCTGGCTGACGGCATATACGACAAGGTCGTTACCAGATTCCCCCCGGAGCCTAACGGTTATCTTCATATAGGGCATGCCAAGAGCATACTCCTTAATTACGGTCTGGCCAAGGAATATGGCGGAGAATTTCATATGAGATTTGATGACACGAACCCAACTAAGGAGAAGACGGAGTTCGTGGATTCGATAAAGGCGGACATTGCCTGGCTTGGTGCCGATTGGAAGGACAAACTTTTCTTCGCATCCGACTATTTTGACAGGATGTATGAGGACGCACTTAAGCTTGTTAAGAGCGGTAAGGCGTATGTGTCAGATCTGACTGCGGATGAAATAAGGGAATACAGAGGAACCCTTACTGAGCCCGGCAGGGAAGATCCGTACAGGAGCAGGTCGGTGGAAGAGAACCTTAAGCTTTTTACCGAGATGAAGGATGGCAAGTACCCGGATGGAAGCAAGGTGTTAAGAGCCAAGATCGATATGGCATCTCCCAATATCAATATGAGAGATCCTGTAATATACAGGGTTGCGCATCTTAATCATCATAATACCGGAGATAAATGGTGCATCTATCCCATGTATGATTTTGCTCATCCCATAGAGGATGCTATAGAAGGCATCACCAATTCGATATGTACTCTTGAGTTTGAGGATCACAGACCCCTGTATGACTGGGTGCTTATTGAGACTGGATATAAGTCATCGCCTGAGCAGGCTCCGAAGCAGACGGAATTCGCCAAGATGTATCTGACCAATGTAGTTACGGGCAAGAGATATATCAAGCGTCTTGTCGATGAAGGAATAGTGGATGGATGGGACGATCCGAGGCTTGTAACCATAGCTGCTTTAAGAAGAAGAGGCTTCACACCTGAGTCTATCAGGATGTTCATTGAGTTAAGCGGCGTATCCAAGGCCAATTCCACATCTGATTATGCAATGCTTGAATATTGTATCAGAGAGGACCTTAAGACAACCAGACCAAGGATGATGGCGGTGCTCGATCCGATAGAGCTGATCATCGATAACTATCCCGAAGGTGAGCATGAGGTCATAGAGGTGCCCAATAACCTTGAGAATGAAGCATTAGGAAGCCGTAAGGTATCCTTTGGACGCAGACTTTATATAGAGCGTGAGGATTTCATGGAGGAGCCCGTTAAGAAGTATTTCAGACTTTTCCCCGGCAATGAAGTGAGGCTTATGCATGCATATTTTGTCAAGTGTGTATCCTGTGATAAGGATGAGAACGGCAATGTAGTGGCTGTTCACTGCACATATGATCCTTTAAGCCGCGGAGGTAACAGCCCCGACGGAAGAAAGGTGAAAGGCACGATACACTGGGTGGAAGCCGACAGCAGCATTAAAGCTACCTGCAGGCTATATGAGAATCTCATAGATGAAGAGAAGGGCGTGTACAATGATGACGGAAGTCTGAACCTGAATCCCGAATCTGTTAAGGTAATGGATCAGTGCAGGCTCGAAGCGGCATTGGCCAAGGTGGGAGCAGATGACAGGTATCAATTCGTAAGAAACGGCTTTTATTGTGTGGATTCAAAGGACTCGCAGGAGAACGCACCGGTTTTCAACCGTATAGTATCGCTTAAGAGTTCGTTTACATTACCTAAGAAAGATGAGTAAGCAGAGGTAGGATTATGGATACTAATTTATTTGCAGGACTTGAGGATTTAGGACTTGGAGATATATCAAGCTCCAATATTTTCGATGAGAACAAGCCCAAAGCGCTCAATTCCAAGGAAGAAGTCAAAGAGGAGGTTAAGACTCCGGAGATGATAGAGGCCGAGATGCTCCTTGACAAGACACATGAGTGCCCGATCTGTTCCAATACCTTTAAGAACAGAGCACTTAGAACAGGCAAGGCTAAGCTTGTCAGCATGGATATGGATCTGAGACAGAAATATGAGGGGATCGAGCCTCTTAAGTATGATGTGGTTTCTTGTCCCAAGTGCGGATTCACGGCTGTAACAAGGTATTTTAAGCCGGTAACTCCGGTTCAGAGGAAGACCATACTTGATAAGATCTCGGCGAATTATAAGCCCCAGCCTGAGCCGTCAGGAGTGTACACATATGATGAAGCGATATCCAGATATAAGCTGGCGCTGGCTAATGCGGTGGTAAAGAGTGCAAAAGCAAGTGAGAAAGCATATATATGCTTAAGAGCCGGCTGGCTGTGCAGAAGCTGGGCAGAGGATCTTGAGGCATCGGATGAGGCTGTTAATGCAGCCATACAGCAGGCAAGAGCGCTTGAGAAGGAGTTCCTTAAGAATGCATATGACGGGTTCATATCGGCAAGACAGAATGAATCGTTCCCTATGTGCGGAATGGATGAGTCTACAGTGGATTATCTGATCGGAAGCCTCGCTCTTGAACAGGGACACTATGAGGTCAGTGCCAAGATGATAGCAACCCTTTTGGCATCACCCTCTGCAAGCCCAAGGATAAAGGATAAGGCCAGAGACCTTAAAGAAGAGGTTGTACGGGCAATGAAGAATAAGTAAGGATAAGAGACGGCGTATAGCAGTAATAAGCCATAAAGCATATAAAAAGGACCAGGGTTCATGTAATATGTACCGGGTCCTTTTTATATGCTTTATTCTTCCGGAAGAGTAAGCTTGATATATCGCCTCTTAACCGGCTCGTGTCTTACGGCAACCTTGGTATCTTCATCGGTGCCGGAGGTATCGTCCGTTGCCAACAGGAAGCGTGTGATGCAGTATGCTGCACCTGCAACCACGGATATTATGGCTATGACAGTCAAAAGCTTTCTTATTATCTTGCCCATAACAATTCTCCTTATATCCCCACAGCTTGATATACCCATATTTTACCTCATTTTGAGACAAAATACAATAAGTATTAAATACAAGATATTGTGTGTTAAATCCAAAGTTAACACAAAAAAGCGGAAAATATCACCCATTATTGCTTGACTGTATAATCAAATAAATATACTATATCAAATGAAATCGGTGTATTTCAATAATTATCAGATGTTAAGGAGGGAGAATGAGTACAAAAGAGTTCGGTTCAACTGAAAAGGCTGTCTTTGATGCTAAGACCCTTGGTACACCCAAGGTTATAGTACTCGGATTACAGCACATGTTCGCAATGTTCGGAGCTACGGTACTGGTTCCTGTAATAACGGGACTTGATGTATCGACCACGCTGCTTTTTGCAGGTATAGGAACATTGCTTTTTCATTTCTTATCAAAGGGCATGGTACCTGCTTTCTTAGGTTCATCCTTTGCTTTTCTGGCAGGCTATGCTGCCATAGCTCCGGGAGGAGAGAAAGAGCTTCTGCCATATGCCTGCTTCGGTGTAGCGTGCTCGGCACTGTTATATGTGATACTTTCAGCGCTTTTTAAGGCTTTTGGCACATCAAAGGTCATGAAGTACTTCCCACCGATAGTAACGGGTCCGATAATCATCGCTATTGGTCTTAATCTTTCAACATCGGCCATAAGCAACTGTTCGTCTGACTGGTGGGTCGCACTTTTGGCAATAGTCATCATCATAGTATGTAATATCTGGGGTAAGGGTATGATCAAGATCATCCCTATAGTCCTTGGTGTCGTAGGTTCTTATCTTGCGGCAGCCATAGCCGGAGATGTTGATTTTTCGCCTGTTAAGGAGGCTGCCTGGATAGGACTGCCGATACAGTGGGACAGGACGGTATTCTCACTCTTCGGAAAAGCGGACACTTCGCTTCTGATAACGGCAGCAATAACCATTACGCCCATAGCACTTGCTACGATGGTTGAGCATATTGGAGATATATCGGCAATATCATCCACTGTAGGCAAGAATTATATCAAGGAGCCGGGACTTCACAGAACATTGCTCGGAGACGGACTTGCAACGCTTGTTGCGTCATTGTTCGGAGCACCTGCCAATACAACTTACGGGGAGAATACCGGAGTGCTTACCCTTACAAGAGTGTATGATCCTTTTGTCATTAGACTTGCGGCGATCTTCGCGATCGTATTCTCATTCTGCCCTAAGCTTTCGGCCATAATAAGCTGTATGCCGGCTGCGACCATGGGCGGTGTGTCACTGGTACTGTACGGTATGATATCAGCTGTCGGTGTGCGTAATGTGGTGGAGAATAAGGTGGATTTCTCTAAGAGCAGGAATACCATTATAGGAGCACTTATACTTGTGCTCTCAATAGGTATCAATTATTCCGAAGCCGGTGCTATCACATTCGGCGTGGGAAGTATAACCATAAGCCTTTCGGGACTCGCTGTCGGATCGCTTGTCGGCATTATCCTCAATGCGATCCTTCCGGGCAAGGATTATGATTACAGGGAAGAAAAGGCAGAGCCTACAGGGGTAAGCTTCGAGGTGTAGGGGTCGCCTACTCGCGGACAACGGACAGAGTCTCCAACAGTCCGATGTATTTGTGAATATCCTGATACAGTATATCGGGATCGGGTTTTCTTCTCTTAAGCTGCTCGGCGGTAAGACCGTCGATGGTGTATTTGAGTAAAGCCTGCAGCTCCGTAACGGAGACGGTATTTCTTAGGGCAGGAGTCGTTAATTTGCTTTCGTAGCTCTCTATTGCTTCGTTATAGCGTTTTAGCGACTCTTTGCTTATGGACAGGATATCCGGATCAGTCTCGGTCCTGCAGGTATCTATGAATTTATACATATAGGGATAATTACGAAGAACGCCCGTCTTGGCATTTTCCATCTTATCATAGAATGCAAAAAAATCAGTCTCCCCTTCTATGGCTCTGTCATATTCAAAGAGAAGATATTTGACGCTGTAATCCGCAAGGAAAGAATACAGCCCTTCCTTGTTGATAAAGTAATGGAAAAGGAGCCCCTTGCTTATTCCGGCCTCTCTTACTATATCATCCGTACTGGCATGCTTATAGCCGTTGTCGGCAAAAAGGTGCAAAGCCGCATTGATCATGCGGTCCTGCTTGTCACTTTTAAGATCAAAGAATTTCTCGTTCATATAACCCCCCTAAAATTGACCGATATGGACAATAGAAAATATACCATAAAAGAGGATGCTTTCTCAACCGCTACATCTTGTGTGAGTATGAGATGAATAACACAAATGTACGGGATTAAAGCGTCATTATACTTCAAGGCAGAGCTGTAATATGGTATACTTAAAGCAGTGTTAAAAGGAGAAAGCTATGAATAACAGAGCGGATACATTCGGAAACTTTATTGATAAGGTGAGCAGGGTGCTGCCTAAGGTCGGGATCATCATGGTGCTTCTTCTTCTGGTGTATGCATTCGCATTCAGCCGGAATGAACATACAAGAATAACATCCGATGCGGGTACGGTTAAGAATCCGACCATGGAGATATCCGGCATAGGAGATGTTACCATGCCGTATTCTCTTAAGGCCAAGGCCGATACCAAGTATGTGATCAAAGACAGAATACCGGATGAGATACCTGACAGATACGGTCTGATGTATTATGCCGTGTATTCGAGAACATGGGTATATGTAGAGGATGAGCTTATCGGGTCGTATGGCACGCAGCTTCCCTTAAGCGTGGGAAAGCTTATCGGTAATATCAGGGTCATTGTACCGATAGATAAGAAGTATGCCGGCAAGGATGTTACGGTGGTTCTTCAGCCCTATTATAACCATACGATCGATATAACGCCCATTACATATGGTTATCTGGACGATCTGAAGCTTGGTATACTTTTTGAGAATATGCTGAGGATCGTTATATGCTCGATGCTCTTTACCATGCTTTTTGTTGCGGGAAGCTATGCAATATACCAATGGGGACACGGAACAAGTCTTAACAGATATATTCTTATATTCTTCACGTTCTTTGTGACTACTGTCATGATGTGGATCATATGCAGTTCGGATATCCCGCAGTTTTTCACGGATTGTAACGAAGGTGTCAGTCTTATATCCTTCCTCTGCCTGTCGTTAATGGGTGTGGCATTCATTGGCTTTGCCAAGAATGTGCTCAATGTCGGACATAAGGTATTAGAGATACTCTATCTTATAGGATGGCTGCTTCCGATAGCCAATGTTGCCTGCTTTGCAATGGGCATATGTGATCCTATGACGCTTCTTCCGCTCACACATATATATTTTGTGATAGGTGCGGTGATAGTGTTCATATACTCGGTCAAGGGAGCAAGAAAGTCTGTAACGGCAAGGATGATGGTGGGAAGTACCGTATTGCTGATAGTAGCTACGGCGGCAGGGCTTGCGGCCTTTTATATAGCACCCTCTAAGGGCTATGATGCCGTGATATTCGGAGTTGGACTTGTCATATACTTTTTCTCGCTTTTCGCAATCATAATGCACAGAATGGTGAGGATCATTGAAGAGGATAAGGCTATATCGACTTATAAGGAGATGGCCTTTAAGGATATGCTGACAGAGCTTAACAACAGACAGAGCTTCGAGCATTTCTTTGATAATATAGCGAAGCAGGGGGTTGAAGGTAAGAGCGTGACCCTTTTTATGTTCGATCTTAATTACCTTAAGGTCGTGAACGATAAGTTCGGACATCAGGCAGGAGATAAGATGCTCATAGGGCTCGGTAAATGCTTAAGCAAGACCTTTGCCGGAGCCGGAGAAGCATACAGACTCGGCGGTGATGAATTCGCGGCGATAGTTGTGGGACATGCGGATGAGATACTGAGTATGGTTGACAGGCTTAAGGAGAATATAGAGGAATATAACAAGCTTAACGAGCATAAGATATCAACCGCCATAGGATATGCAACAGGAAAATACAGAACAGACGATGTTGACTTCTATATCAGATTGTTCAGGGAAGCGGATGATATGATGTATGCCAATAAGGTCAGATGCCACAAGGAAGAAGGCATGGAAGTCCGCGATAACCGGCACGGAAACTGATTAAAGCATATGGCGGCGGAATATAATGAGTAGTGTTATGTTATTTTTAGGTTTAATTTTCATAATCATATTGGCAGGACTCATGGCAACGGCATATATCATCTTTTATCTGTTGAGTGACAGAAGGGCCGATATCTCCGGCATCCTTAAGAGTGAACCGGGCGATAGGAAGAGCCGTATATACAGAACCAGAGTTCTTGACAGGGAATGGCTTCTTAACAGAGAGGAAGGAGTAAGGCTTCACACCATAGTCTCCCATGACGGTCTTAAGCTGTCAGGAAGGTTATATATGGCAGACAGAGTATCGGATATGGTAAATGACAGGTATGTTCTTCTGGTGCACGGATTCCACAGCAATGGTATCATGGAGTTTTCTTCCATAGCGAGGTTCTATCTTGAGCATGGTGTCAATGTCCTGCTCATAGATAACAGAGCCAGCGGAGAAAGCGAGGGAAGGTATATTACATATACCGCAAGGGAACAGACTGATGTTTATGCGTGGACTGAGCAGCTTATAGAGTATGCAAAAGGGACAGGTCATAGTCCTGTTATCTCTATACACGGAATGTCTATGGGAGCAGCAACAGCCCTTACTCTTACGGACAGACTGGATACGGCATATGTCCGCGCGATCGTATCGGATTGCGGATATACCTCTACAAAGGAGCAGATATTGTACACGTTGAAGCACATGCGGCTTCCTGCGAGACTTATGTATGGGCTGTACCGTTTTATGTGCAGATTAAAGGGGCTGTATGATCCGGACCGGTATAATCCGGTAGAACACCTGCATGATAACAGAATACCTGTCGTTATTATACATGGAGAAGAGGATGATGTGGTTCCTGAACATATGGCGTATGAGCTAAAGGAAGCATGTACCGGAAAGGGAGCCAGACTTATCTTGAACAGTCAGGCAGGGCACACAGAGAGCTTTTATGACAGCGAGGAATATAAGGAGGCCATCCTTGAAGTATTAGGGGTTAGTCCTGCATAGAGAGAAGGGGTTACAGGTGAAGGAAAGATTATATAATATACCGATAAACGATGCTGTAAATGCACAGAGTGAATGTCCGCTCTGTTATATTGAGAGATCCATAGAGCAGGATATGTTGGATTTTGTACTGGGCTCAGGGTCTTCGTATATGGAGAGCGATGTCAGGGACAAGACCGATAAGGCCGGATTCTGCAGAGAGCATTTTAAGAAGATGTATGATTACGGTAATACGCTGGGTAATGCGTGGATCATGAAGACTCATATGAAGCGTATGATAGAGGAATCTGAGAAAGCATTCGGCGCATACAGACCCAAGGCATCGGGCGTTGCCTCCATTTTAAAAAAGAGCGATTCCAAAGCCACCAATTCCGTGACGGAGTGGGTAAGATCCAGACAGAACAGTTGTTATATATGTGACGGCTTCAGGGAGCATTATGACAGGTATCTGAAGACTTTTTTCGAGATGTATGCCTCGGATACGGATTTTAAGCGAAGAGTCCTTGAAGCAAAGGGCTTCTGCCTGCCACATTTCTCGGATATGCTTGAATATGCGGGGACACATCTTAAGGAGAGCAGACAGCAGGAATTTGCCGATGAGATGATACCCATAATGAAGGCCAGAATGGAGAAGCTATACGGGGATGTATCATGGCTGATAGAGAAATTTGATTATCGTAATAAAGATGCAGACTGGGGAGACAGTAAGGAAGCGCTTCAAAACTGCATGCAGCGGTTAAAGGGAGGGTTCCCTGCGGACCCTGTATACAAAGCCAAGAAATAAAGGGTACAGGAATGAGTTTGAGATTCATCATAGGACCATCGGGTTCGGGAAAAAGTACATATATATGCGAAAAGACCGTCAAGGCTGCCGAAGATAATCCGAGGCAGTCTTACTTAGTGATAGTCCCCGATCAGTTCACCATGCAGACACAGATGGATTTTGTGAAAAAAAGCTCTGCAATGGGGATAATGAATATAGAGGTGCTAAGCTTCTTAAGGCTTGCTCACAGAGTATTCGAACAGACGGGCGGAGGAAATGTACCGGTACTTGATGATACGGGTAAGAACCTTATCTTAAGGAGACTTGCGTCAGAGGCAGGCGACAGGATTCCCTATCTTGCGGGAAAGCTTAATAAGCCGGGCTTTATACACGAGGTAAAGTCTGCCATATCGGAATTCATGCAATACGAGGTGGACAATGAAAAGCTTAATAAGCTTATAGAGTATTCGGAAAAGGGTAATAAAATAACACTTGTCAGGAAATTGAGAGATCTGTCCGTGATATACGGACTCTTCGAAGGATATATTAAGGACAGATATATAACTACCGAGGAAGCAATGGATGTACTGGCAAGAGAGATTTATAAGTGTCATATAGTACAAGACAGTATTGTCATATTCGATGGCTTCACGGGGTTCACTCCGATTCAGAATAAGGTTCTGGATGCACTTATGGATGTGGCGAAGGATATAGAGATTACGCTGACTTTGGAGGATACCGGACAGGATGGCGAATTGCCGACCGGTCCGGTCAATGAAAGCGATCTTTTTGCCCTGACAGGGAAGACATATATAACGCTTAAGAAAATGGCTGACAGAAAAGGTATACCTGTAGAAACAATATATACGCAAGCAGGAAAAAGATATGTGAACAGTCCTGAATTGTCTTTTCTGGAAAGACAATTATACAGAGGAAGGGATACGGTATATGAGGGTGAGTGCAGGGATATACGGATAGCCTCATATAAGACTATAAGAGATGATGTAAGAGGACTTGCATCGGGAATTGACAGGCTGGTAAAGGAGGACGGCGCATGCTACAGGGATATCGCCGTGATAACAGGCAATCTTGATGCATATGCCGGCGATATGGAGGAGATCCTGGATGACTACGGTATACCGTATTACATGGACAGAAATAAGGGGATAATACAGAATCCTTTTGCGGAATATGTCAAATCCGCGCTGGATATAATAGTCAGTGATTACAGCTATGAATCGGTCTTCAGGTTCTTAAGGACCGGTTTTGCGGGTATGTCTTCGGAGGATACGGATATTTTGGATAATTATGTTAGAGCTACCGGCATAAAGGGAATGCGTGCATATCTCTCCCCCTTTTATAAGACGACGAGGCAGATGCGTACAGAAGGGGATGCTGCGCAGGAGCTGGAGAGATTAAACGATATTAGGCTTAGGTTCACGGAAGGCTTAAAGCCTGTCACGGATGCAGGCTTAAGAAGAAATAAAAAGCTCACGGCGGCAAAGATGACAGAGGCGCTGTATGACTTTATCTGTAATAACAGGTGTTCTGAAAAACTCAGAGCGTACTCTCTTGAATTTGATAAAGAGGGGGATTACACATCATCAAGGGAGTATGCACAGATATATGAGCTGACAATGAAGCTGTTGGAGCAGATACACGAGCTTATCGGGGAAGAGACTATGGAACCCGATGAATTCCTTAAGCTTATCGAGGCAGGCTTTGATGAGATAGAAGTCGGCACAATCCCGCAGAGTGTGGACAGAGTGATAATAGGTGATATGGAAAGGAGCAGGCTTAAGCCTGTTAAATATCTGTTCTTCCTGGGGCTTAATGACGGCTGGGTACCTAAGGATACGGGAAAGGGAGGACTTATATCTGACGGTGACAGGGAGTTTTTGAATGACTGTGATATCGAGCTCTCTCCTTCGCCGAGAAGCAAGGTATATATAGACAGGTTTTATCTGTATTGCAATCTGACCAAGCCCTCCGACAAGCTCTTTTTGTCCTATGTGACAATGGATGATGAACTTAGGGCCGTAAGACCGTCCGATGTAACTGTACAGATAGAGAGCCTTTTTCCCTCGGTTGTCAGGCAGACGGTTCGTTTTGATGATCAGATAAGTGCTGCGGGCAGAGAGGTTGAAGTCAGGGAGGCGTATGCCGGATATATACGCAGATTTGCATCAGGAATAGCGACCGAAGATGATATGGCAGGTATGCGTCAGGCTGCCGAGATACTTAAAAATGACAGTAAATCTCTTAAGCTTATGACGGATAACGCATTTTATTCATACGACAGGAAGACTCTTAGCCCTTATATTGCCGGCTTGCTGTACGGAAGCAGACTGTATACCAGTATAAGCCGGCTTGAAACCTTCGCCGGCTGTGCCTACTCATATTTCCTTAAGTACGGGATGGGACTTAAGGAGCGGGAGATATACGGCATAGAAGCTACGGATATGGGAAGCATATATCACGGGGTATTGGAGATTTTTAACGGTCTTTTAAAAGAGAAGGGGATGGACTGGTTTGACTTTGATGACGAAACGGCTGAGGAACTCATAGAAAAGGCGGTAGATATTGAGGCTGCAAGATACACGGATGCGCTGCTTTTTGAAAATGAGCAGAACAGATACATAGTCGACAGAATGAAGAAGGTTATGCTTAAGACCGTAAGGACGCTGGCATATCAGCTTAAGAAGGGGGAATTCAGACCGTATGATTATGAATATGAGTTCGAAAGGGAGGTTGGAACGGATATAACCTCTCTAAAGGTGAAGGGAAAGATAGACAGGCTTGACCTTGATGTAAAGGATGACAGGGTGCTTATCAAGGTAGTTGATTATAAATCAGGTAATAAGGATTTCAGCCTGATGAGCTTCTATCAGGGCGTGCAACTGCAGATGGTGGTATATATGAATGCAGCTAAGGAGGCTGTGGGAAGGGAATATCCCGGACGGGAGATAAGGCCGGCCGCCATGCTCTATTATCATATCGACGATCCTTTAATAGCGGTCGATAAGGAGGAGAGCGATGAGGCGATAAGCGCTAAGATACTTAAGGCACTCAGGACCAAGGGGCTTGTGGATATCTCCGAAGACATAATCCACAGTCTCGATACATCCGATACCCCGGAGTCTGATGTTATACCGGTATGCAGAGGCAAAAACGGGCATAAGTCATCCTCAAGAGTCATAAGTGAAGAGGGTATGAGGATCATAACGGAATATGCGGATAAGAAGCTTATAGAATTATCCGAAAGAATGGCAGGGGGAGATATAGGTACGGACCCTTTTGAAATAAGAAAAAGCGCTTCGAATACGGAATACGACTCGTGCAGGTATTGCGAATATGCGGGAGTATGCGGCTTTGATCCGCATATGCCGGGCTACGAGAAGAGGATAATGTATGCAGACAGTGATGATACCCTTTTGGATAAGATGTCACAGGAACTTAAAGGATGATAGCATAGGACGGAGATAGAGAAATGGCTTTGAACTTAAGTCCGGCACAAAAAGAGATCGTGGAATTAAGAGATTGTAATATCTTAGTATCTGCCGCTGCGGGTTCCGGCAAGACAAGGGTACTGGTTGAGAGGATCATATCCCGTATCATGGATGAAAAGGACCCTGTGGACATAGACAGGATACTTGTGCTTACTTTCACCAATGCGGCTGCGGCGGAAATGCGGGGAAGGATAACAGAAGCTATCATGAAGCTGGCAAGAGAGAAGGGTGCCGGTGAACATATAAAAAGGCAGACAGCGCTGATACATAATGCCGAGATAACGACTATAGACAGCTTTTGCCTTGGCATTCTTAAGAATAACTTTGCCGAGATAGGATTGGAGCCCGGATTCAGGGTTGTGAATGAGAATGAGATCAAGTCCGTGGCGGATGAGGTGTTGGATGAGGTGCTTGAGGAGGCGCTGGCTGATCCGGATGTGGAATGCAGGAGAGAGTTTTTTGACAGATTCGAGAGTAAGGATAATCTTAAAAAGATAAGGAAAAGCATAGAGGATACATACAAAGAGGCTGATAAAGCGCCGTTCTTTAATGATTATATAGAGGAAAGGCGTTGTGATTACAATGTGCAGGATGAAGATGAGCTTGGCTTAAGCGGCTGGGTATCAGAGCTTGTAAGTGACATAGAAGAAAGGATATCTGATGCCGGTAAAGCACTTGCTTCTCTGAGAGAGCAATGTATGACGGAAGGACCGGGGGAATATCTGCGCATCTGCGACAGTGATGAGAAGATCATAGACAGGCTTAAGGGGGCAAAGGATATAAAGGAGCTCTGGAGCTGTCTGGGAGAGGATATAAGCTGGGACAGACTTCCTGCCAGGACGGACTGTGAGCAGGAGGTCAAGGAGAGGGCAAAAGAACTTAGAGAATTATATAAGGATTTAATAAATGACATAAAAAAGGATTTCTTCCAGATCTCGCCGAAGGTGCAGGCAGAGCATATGAGAGATACCGAAAAAGCCGTGAACGGACTGCTGGGACTGGTGAAGATGTATAAGGATAAGCTGGATGAAGAGAAGAGAAAAAGGGGCATCCTGACATTCTCGGACATTGAACATCTTGCTCTTGAAATACTGCTTGTAAAAGAAAACACAGGTTATGTTCCGTCAAGAGTGGCGCTTGATTACAGAAAAAGCTATAAGGAGCTGATGATCGATGAATATCAGGATTCCAATCATATTCAGGAATGGCTCATACACAGCATTTCAGGAGAGGATGACGGGGTATATGACAGATTCATGGTCGGAGATGTCAAGCAGAGCATATACAGATTCAGGAACGCCGACCCCACGCTTTTTATGGAGAAGTACGAACAGTACCAAAAGGGCGGCCGGCCGTTACGCAGGGTAGATCTGTCGGTGAATTACCGAAGCAGAAAGCAGGTCCTTGATACTGTCAATGCCGTATTTAAGAAGGTTATGGACAGAAATATCGGCGGAGTGGATTATGATGAGGATAACCGGCTGAATTACGGAGGCTTGTACGAGGATAAATATGGCAGTGAAAGCCCGGATGTGTATAAAAGTGAGCTTTTGCTCTTGCAGAAGGATACCGTATCATCTTTATCCAAGGAGGAGCAGGAAGCAAGGCTCATTGCCGACAGGATAAAAGGACTCATAAAAGAACAGCCGATATATGATAGTGATACGGGCAGAAGCCGTCCTTGCAGGTTCTCGGATATTGTGATCCTGATGCGGGCGATACCGGCTAATATCGATGATGTGCGACGTATATACGAGGAGGAAGGGATTCCGGTGCATCTGACATCCAAGGGGGGGTATTTTGATGCACACGAGATAGTTACGGTGCTTAATTACCTAAGTATACTTGATAATCCGCTTAACGATATCGCATTTTACGGTACGCTTGTGTCGATCTTTGCGGGTTTATCGGAAGAAGAAGCGGCTTTACTTAAGCTATCCGGTGAAAAAAACATATATCATTCCTTCAAAAGAGTATGTGATGAGAGCGAAGCTTTTAATGACCTTAAGAGGATAGATGGCAATATCTATCAGGCGTTAAGAGAAAAATGCCTGTTATTTAATGAAAGATATACGCATTACAGGAATAAGATACCCTATACGCCGGTGTACAGGCTGTTACGTGAGATACTTAAGGACAGTGACTATATCAATCTGATCTCGGCGTTTCCGGGGGGAGAACAGAAGAAGGCCAATGTTCTGGCACTGCTGTCTAAGGCTGAAGGATATAAAAAGGCCGGATTTACCGGAATATTTGATTTCTGTAAGTACATAGAGCGTCTTCATAAGTATGAATCCGATGAGGGTGAGGTTATGACGCTTAGCGAAGACTCCGATGTGGTCAGGATTATGACTATGCACAAGAGCAAGGGTCTCGAATTCCCCGTGTGCATACTATCCGGTCTGGGAAGGAAATTCAATATGTCAGATTCCAAGGATGAGGTTATTTTCTCTCATGAGCTTGGACTCGGACTGGATCATGTGGATACCCTGAGGCGGATCAAGACGTTGGATATTAGGAAAAAGTTCATTGCTTCAAGGATAAGAAGAGAAGCCGTATCAGAGGAGTTAAGGGTATTATATGTGGCAATGACAAGGGCGAAGGAGAAGCTTGTCATGGTGGCAACGGTAGACGATATCGATAAGGCAACGGCAGATTATCCGTATGATCCGATGAGCATATCCGGAAGATTGTCTATCGGAAGCTTTTATGAGGTTTTGAGACGTACAAGAGGTAATAATGACTGGGATGGTCAATGCTCTGAGATAGTCTTTACACCCGATAAAATGGGGGAAAAAGAACTTGCAAGTAACTTGCAAGCCGGACGAAAGAGAGAAGAGCTTACGGAAATTCTGACAAAGCTGTCAGAACACGATATGCGTATAGCTGATGAAATCAGGATTAAATTATCAACCAAATATCCGCATAAGGAGCTTGAAGAACTGTATACCAAAACATCTGTCTCTGAGCTTAAGATGGCCTCCATTCATGATGCGCTCATTAAGGAGGAGGCGCTTGACTTACCGGCTGAATTTTTCGAATTGCACGAAGAAGAGGAGTACATACCTTCTTTTGTCACAAAAAGGGAGGAGAAGATAACCGGAGCAAGGGTAGGAAGCGCATATCACAGGGTAATGGAGCTGCTTGATCTGTCGTTGGAGACTGCTGTGTGGAGCAAAGATAAGATTGATGACAGTATGAATATCCACATTGAGTCCGGCAGGATATTAAGGGAAGAATACGATCTGGTGGATAAAGACAAGGTGGTCGGCTTTTTAAACAGTGATATCGGAAAACGCGTATGCAGGGCTGCCGCAGAGGGCAAGCTGTATAAAGAAAAGCCCTTTGTTCTTGGAATAGCCGCTAACAGACTGAATGAAGGCTTTCCGGAGGAAGAAACCGTTCTTATTCAGGGTATAATCGATGTCTATTTTGAAGAGGACGGTAAGCTTGTCCTGCTTGACTATAAGACTGACAGGATTAAGAGTGAGGAAGAGCTGATAAACAGGTATATGACACAGCTTGATTACTATGAGGAAGCACTTGCAAGGATAACAGGGATGCCTGTAATCAAAAGAGTGCTGTATTCCTTTGCCTTGGAAAAAGCGGTAGAATGCTGATGCAAAACGCTACGAACCGCTTGGAAGTCTGGATTCTATGACCAATAGTATTCCGGTGCGTATGCTTACGCTGATATATGAATCCTTCCACTCATTGCTCTGCCCAAGGGGGAAGGTGTTAGAGATTGTAATATCCTTTCCGGAGTATTTGGCACCGCTTATGCAAAGACCACTGCATTCATCGGTTACGGAGAATAGCGAGAAGGAATGATTCTCTCTTTTATTAAAGCGCACTGTCTTATCAAGAGGAGACAGCGTCCGGATATGTTCATCGGAAGAGATTATCTCTCCCACACCGCCGCCTTTGGCGATATATGCCATGCTTTGTATATTGGAAAGCATATGGTCAAGACGTTTTCCTAATGCACAGAGCAGTATGATATGCTTATAATCGTGTTCCATTGCATACCGGATGGCTAACATGGTGTCGGTATCGTCTTTTTCCGGAGGAGACTTTAGGACAGGGATATTGCCGTTTATTTTTGATTCGTCATATGAATCGAAATCACCTAATATCAGATCGGGACTAAGCCCAAGCCTTGTGGCGTAGTCATAGCCCAAATCGCATGCGATCAGATAATCATATTTTATGTCGGGCAAAAATCCGTCATAATCGCCCCCGGAAATAATAAGACACGTTCTCATAAGCCTGTTTTAGTCGTTTTTTTCCTTTTTGGAAGATATCGTAAACAGAATAATGGCTGCAACCACTGCGATCAAGCTTACGATCGCAATAACGGACCAGTTGACATTTGCAAAACCTGTGGCATCAAACTCGCCTGTCTCCGCATTTTGGAGGTGTACAAATACGGATCTTACATCGAAGATCAGTGCCGCGCTTAGCAAAAGACCGCCGATCCACTTAAGTATCGGAAGCCGTGACTGCTTAGCTTTGCCGATACGAGTGATGTTCACATTATTAAAATCAAGTATCGAGCCTGTATAATAAGCTACCGCGGCTGTAACAATGGTTTCGGGAACCATATAGGTTGCGTTATATCCGATTGAATACAGTAAAGCCGCATTGGTCGGAATGGAAAGACCTGCCCACACCGTTGCGCCGGAGATGACATGACAGATATATCTGAGCACGCAGGCGAGAACGGTTCCGTATAGAAGAGCCTTTGACTGAGGGGTTATTTTCCTGAAGGCTCCGGAAAACCCTATGACCATAAAAGCTATTAAGTAATCAAGCAAAATAACGGCTATGATCGATTGGACGGTGGTGACGTAGGACAGGGTATTAAGTCCCAGAAGCTGCTGGATGATTCCGTAAACAAATCCCGTCAACAGTCCGAATCTGACTCCGTATCTGTATGAAATGATGATGACCGGAAGCAGGCTTGCGAGCGTAACTGAACCGCCGTAGGGCAGATCTAAAAGCTTGATGAGCGATAATACGGTGGCTACCGCAAGCATAACAGCAGCTTCCGTAAGTTTTCTTGCATTTGATGCAGTATTACCTTCAGACATAAAAAACCTCCCTGTAAAACTAAGGGGAGGGATAATGGCGAATTGTAAACGCAAATTGTGAAGGTATGAGCAACTATAATCATCAGTTACCGCGCATTTACAATCTTTGCTTCCTTACGCCGGTATGATCCGGATCAAGTAATAAGGGTCAGAGCATGGTATTAATGCGCTCTTTCTCAGCGTTCGCTCCCCTAGCAACATAATTAACTACAGATATGTTATAATACTGATGATGAAATGTGTCAAGCATTTTATACAAAAAATACATGGCGATTTTGGATATAATTACCAAAACGAGTGAAGCATTGTGTATATGAGAAAAAGAACTGTACGAGGAAGGATATATGTCGGTTATGTCGGATAAAAACAGGGAAAAAGAAGGTATAACGCAAAAGAAAAATATTGAAAAATATTTTGAACCGCTGTCAGATCGTACTTATGCAGAGGCTAAACCTTATAAGAGAGAGTGGGAAAAGGTATTGGGAATAATAGCGCCTGTGATCATCTATGTGCTGTATGTAACTTTTTTATCTGCAATTGCAGGTGAAGCGCTTAATCATGCAGCGGATAAAAGTGAAGAGAGTGCTAAGTTCATATCGGCCAATAAAGTGACTATAAATGCGTGGATAAGAGCGGTAGTGATCGTATTAGCCACATTAATGCAGATTCCGTCGCTTGCAGCCGAGAAGATCGTCCTGACCGGCAGCAAATCAGGCATCAGCAAGTCCGATAAGGGCAGGGATAAAGCCGAAGGCGGGGCTGAAGGAACCGTATATATTAAAAGGATCATATATACCGTTATACTTGGCGCAACGATGGCTCTCAGCCTTAACATACTCATAAGCATAAGTGGCATTATGAGGTTAAGCAAGGGATATGAGGCGATAGCTGACAGACAGTTCGGACTTGCGCTTCTGCCCGGAATAATACTGTATGGAATAATATCACCTGTTGCCGAAGAGGTGGTATTCAGGGGAATAATATATAACAGAATAAGGCGATGCGCCGGTCTGTATCCGGCCCTGATCCTGTCTGCCGTAATGTTCGGAGTTTATCACAATAATATCGTACAGGGCATATACGGATTATTGATGGGACTTGTGATAGCTTGGGTGTATGAGAGATACGGGGGCTTTTTATATCCCTGTTTTATGCATTCCGCAGCCAATATCTTCATATATGCGATCTCATCGACGAACGGAGGCTTTGCTAAAGCCAAGACGCCTGTTATACTATTGATAACAAGCGTCATAGCAATTCTTACACTTTATAAAATGGCAACAGAAAATAAATCGTAAATTAATTATTAACAAATAGCTACAGAAGCTTTATGCCTCTCTTGTCACATTCCGCCATCACATCATCAGGCCACAATGAACTCTGGACTTCTCCTATATGAGCCTTTCTTAAGAAGAACATACATATACGTGACTGACCTATGCCTCCGCCTATGGTATAGGGGAGCTGTTGGTTCAATATGGCCTTTTGGAAGGGAAGCTCTGCCCTCTCCTCGCAGCCTGCCTTTTTAAGCTGTGATGCAAGTGAGTCTTCATCTACTCTTATCCCCATGCTTGATAATTCAAGAGATATATCAAGAACCGGATAGTATACGATTATGTCTGCGTTAAGCGCCCAGTCATCATAGTCAGGGGCGCGTCCGTCATGGGGCTTGCCTGAGAGAAGCTTATCACCTATCTGCATAAGACATACGGCTCCCTTCTCTTTTGCTATGAGGTATTCCCTTTCCTTGGGGGTCTTGTCGGGATACATATCCTCAAGCTCCTGCGTGGTGATGAAGAATATATCGTGAGGAAGTATCTCTTCAATGTAATCGTACTCAATAGCCATATATTTTTCCGTCTTGCGAAGCACCTTGTAGATATCACGCACAACCGATCTGAGAGTATCCATATTACGATCTTTTTTGGTGATTATCTTCTCCCAATCCCATTGATCAACATATATGGAATGGATATTATCGGTATCTTCATCACGTCTTATGGCGCTCATATCCGTATAGAGCCCCTCGCCGACTTCAAATCCGTATTTTTTAAGGGCGTATCTCTTCCACTTGGCAAGAGAGTGCACTATCTCGGCTTCCGCCTCGCCCTGTTCCTTAATGCCGAACTTAACGGGTCTTTCGATACCGTTGAGGTTGTCGTTAAGCCCCGATTCGGGTGTAACGAATAGGGGAGCAGAGACACGCAGAAGATTCATTCGCTCGGCCAGTAGATTCTGAAAAAAATCCTTCACCGTCTTGATGCCTACCTGAGTGTCATGAAGATTAAGGGCTGAACTGTAGCCATCCGGAATGTATATAGTACCCATATCATATCTCCTTCGTAAGATCATAATTAAAAATCGGCGCCGGAATGACATTCTCAGCGCCTTTGCTAACTGTATGTATAATATCACCACGACAATGTCAAGGTCAAGTCCCGTATATTGTTAAATTATACAAAAAGGAACACAATATGTTGATAATAATTGTAACAACTAATATTTACTAAAATTTTAAAAGTCAATATAATTCGATAAAAGGCAGAAGAAAGCGTTGCATTATACAGGTATGTGAAGCTAAACTGTCCATTCGGCCATAGCCGGGAGTAGGAGGTATGAAAAATGACGACACACAAGATTATTCTAAGACCTGAAGAAGTTAAGGATTTTGTAGCTGCGGCAAGCAAAAGTGCATATGATATCGATATATACTATAACCATTATGTGGTAGATGCCAAGTCAATACTCGGAGTGCTGGGACTTGATCTGCGCAAGATACTTACTGTGGCCATCAACGGTTATGATCCTGAATTCGAGAAGTACATCTCACGCTTTGCGATAGCATCTTAATTACATTTATATTATAATGTTCATATGAGAAGCGTGCAGATATCTGTCAGATCCCTTGTGGAATTCCTGTTAAGGGAAGGTGACATAGATAACAGAAGAGCACATGATGCGGTTAACGCCATGCAGGAGGGCGGCAGGCTGCATCGTAAGATACAGAAGGCACAAGGCAGTGATTATCACGCTGAGGTGCCTCTTTCTTATGTGTGGATAAGCGGTGTTATGTCAACCGATATCCCCGATTTGACATATTCCGATGACGATCTGACGGATTATCTTACGGATATACCGGATGATGAAGTGGTAATAATAATAGACGGTCGTGCTGACGGTATAATAGACGAGCGCAGGGCCCCGGACGGCGGAATAATTACTCCGGTAACAATAGATGAGATCAAGGGAACCTACAGACGCCTTGATAAGATGGATGGACCGGAGAATGTGCATCTGGCACAGGCCAAGTGCTACGCATGCATATATGCCATACAGAACGGACTTGATGTGATTGCGGTCCGTATGACATATATCAACATGGATAACGAGGATATAAGGTATTTTGATTCGGAATACACCACAGAGGAACTGAGAGAGTGGTTTTTTGCTCTGTTAAAGGATTATGAGAAGTGGGTAAGACTTGAGCTTGACTGGAAGGATGTCCGTGACGAGTCGATCAAAAAGGTTGATTTTCCTTATGAATACCGCAAGGGGCAGAAGGAACTGATAACCCATGTATATCATACCATAGCCCATGGTCGTAAGCTTTTCCTGGAGGCTCCTACGGGAGTGGGTAAGACGATCGCCACGCTTTTTCCGGCCATAAAAGCCATGGGTGAGGGCAAGGCTAAGAGACTGTTCTATCTTACGGCCAAGACGATAACACGCTCTGTAGCAAGTAATACGGTGGACATCTTAAGAGGAGAGGGACTTAGGCTTAAAAGCATAGTCCTTACTGCAAAGGATAAGATATGCTTTATGGAGGAGCGCCTTTGCAATCCGGATGCATGTCCTTATGCGAAGGGGCATTTTGACAGGATCAATGAGGCTCTATATTCGGTCCTTACAGGAACAGAGGATTATACAAGGGAGACCATTGAGGAATATGCTCACAGATTCATGGTGTGTCCCTTTGAATTCGCTTTGGATATAAGCATTTTTGCGGATTGTGTGATATGTGACTATAATTATCTCTTCGATCCCCATGTATATCTTAAGAGGTTTTTTGCTGAAGGGAAGAAGCCGGATGGCATATTCTTAATAGACGAGGCTCATAATCTTGTGGACAGGGGCAGGAATATGTACAGTGCTACCTTCTGCAAGGAGGATGTGCTGAAGCTTAAAAGGTCCGTCAAGGTATATGATCCGACGCTGACTAAGCGTCTTGACTTGGCTAACAGAGAACTTCTTGCTCTTAAGAGACAGTGCGTACCTTCATCCGACAGACACGGTTATCATGTGCTTGATGATATATCCTCATTCGTCCGCGCAACAGAACGTCTGTATGACAGATTGCTTGATTATCTGGAGAATCATGAATCCGGACCCGTAAGGGATGAGGTGCTTGATTTCACCTTTATTGTATCGCATTTCCTGTATATCTATGAGCTGATGGATGAAAAATATGTGACATACGGTTATATAGATGATGAAGGTGAATTCGATGTGCGCCTTTATTGTGTGGACCCATCGGGTAATCTTAGGAATTGTATGAAACGCGGAGTCTCATCCATCCTGTTCTCGGCAACCCTTTTACCCATACAGTATTATAAGAGTCTGCTTGGGGGTGAAAGTGAGGATTATGAGGTATATGCCGAATCAACCTTTGATCAGGGTAAAAGAGGGCTCTACCTTGCCGATGGCGTGACCACCAAGTATACAGAGCGCGGGGTCGGACAATATAAGAATATAGCGGATTATATACACAGTATAGTAAGTGTACATCCCGGCAATTATATGGTGTTCTTCCCTTCATACGGTTTTCTGGATAATGTCTACATGGTATATAATGAGAGATACGACGATCATATCGTATGGTCTGATACGGCTGATGACATACAGAATACCGGTCATAAAAGGATAAGACTTATGCTTCAGACAGATCACATGACTGAGGCTGACAGGGAGGAATTTCTTGAGGCTTTTAAGAGTAAAAGCGCTGACGGGGAGGCAGATAAAGATAGTCTTATAGGCTTCTGCGTGCTTGGAGGTGTATTCTCGGAGGGAATAGATCTTCAGGGCGAGAGGCTCATAGGCTCGATAGTCGTGGGCACGGGTATCCCGCAGGTATGTGATGAGAATGAGCTTATCAAGGATTATTTTGATAAAAGAGGCGGCAATGGCATGAAGTATGCCTATATTTATCCGGGCTTTAATAAGGTCCTGCAAGCGGCAGGAAGAGTTATAAGGACACATGAGGATGTGGGAATAGTGGCTCTTCTTGATTATCGCTTCGGATACGGTTCATACAGAGAGCTATATCCGAGGGAATGGAGCAATTTAAGACATATTACAAGGGAGAACGTGTCGGATATTCTGGCCCGGTTCTGGGAGGCATGAATCCTTGGCAGACATAAGACGGCTGCGATACTAGCTATCGTAGCCGTCTTTTGCTTTAACTGAAGATGATCGGACTTAGGCGCGGTAAGGTTTATGATTCGGGTATTATAACTGCTGCGATTATATATGCCAGAACTCCGGAACCGCCCATCATTGAGAAGATCACCCAAAGGATACGGATGACCGTGGGGTCCGTTCCGATGTATTCGGCTATACCTCCGCATACACCGCATATCATTCTCTCTGTTGATGATTTTGTAAGTCTCTTGTCGTTATTCATTGTGCTCCTCCTTTATATTAATCATATCAATCCTTAAAAGCTATACTTACATTGCCCATTCCAACCTCTACATCGTAATTGGATGAAGTGTTGTTATCAATCTCTCTGCTTCCTGCTATACCGGATATCTCCACACTTCCGGCACTCAGATTGCCCATGCCGACCTCGTAATCGTAGTTGTGATCCGATTCTTTGCTGTTAAGATTCAAGGCAGCGTTGCCCATTCCGCAATCAAGGCTTAGATTTCCTGTGATATCTCCCGACAGTGCCAGATCACCCATTGCGACTTTGATATCGGCATTTTTGGCGATAAATTCACTGAAGCTGATCTTACCTGCGCCAAGGTCTATATCTGCCTTATCGGTCTTCACTCTGTCAAACTGCATCTCTCCTGCACCGAGCTCAATGTCAATATCGTCTGCTTCGAATGACACCTCGCACACGAGCAGGCCGGCACCGGCATTGATATCAACATCCTTAAGCTTCATATCATCAGGTACATACACTATGACCTTGCGTTTATCGAATGTGGCGGTCTTTTTATTCTCCGTCTTAACCTTCAGTGTATCTGAATCGGCCTTGATCTCGTTTTTCAGTCTGTCATCATATTCGACATAGATATTGCCGTCAGAGCTTTCCTTTATGGCAAAATCAACCGCTCCCGCATCAATATCCCATTTTTTGATATTAGCGGCGTTGCCGAGGTCAATCTTTGAAAGATTACCATCAGACGACACTGTATTACCGCTTTCCTTGGCAATAATGGTTCCGTTATTCGCCGCACCCCCAAACGCATCCTTGATATCCGATATTACTTCACCTGTTATGCTGACCGGACCTAAGATTCCGTTAGCAATTCCCCTTCCTATATGACCTATACCTCTTAATATCGAGAATATCATCGGTATTATGAATACTAATAATATAATGATAAGTATAAGAACGCTTTTTGTGATCGTCAGCCCGAATATATTGTATTTTTTCTCAGACTCACCGCTGACGTTATCGTCATGTTCGGCCACCTGCGTATACTTATCCGGTACATCACGAGTGTCATCTATTCTATCTGAATAGCCTGTCTCTGTGAACTCGCCCTCTATGACATTGGTGTCATCACTTGCAAGCTTGATCTTATCTGCCAGCTCTTTGGGAGTGCCAAGACCGGCAATGCGCTCGCTTATCTCATCGGCATCAGTTCCGTCCAGATAATCATAATAGTAGCTTAAAGCATCCTTTCGCTCATCTTCCGGAACATCGGCCAACAACCCCTCAAGCTCGCCTAAGAATTCCTCTCTACTCATTTTTAACCTCCTCATCTACTTCCGCCGTTCTTCCCATGAATATGGATGTCACCTTGGATGAATAGCTTAACCACTCGCTTCGATACAGTGCAAGCTGCGCACCTCCGCGTTCGGTTATTTTATAATAACGCCTGTTACGACCATTGAACTGTTCATCGTAGGTCTCCAGACATTCATCCTTTTGCAGTCTGCGAAGCACCGGATACAGGGTTGACTCAGAAAGCTCGATGACGGATCTTACATCCTGTGTGATCTTATAACCGTAGGTACCACCGGGGTCTCTGGCAACGACTGCTAAGACTATGGCATCCAATAGGGCTGAACCGGTATTAAATACCATGCTCATGTCACCTCCTCCTTTGTTCTTATACAATATTATATAATGTATAATATTGTTTTCAAGTAATGTTATACAACATATAATATTGTATGTCAATATATTTTTTGTTATAATCCGCAAAAAGTTATCGGACGATCAGACAACCTGCCGGTCAACTGAAAAATGTGCGGAAATAGGCACAAAAGGGAAGTTTGGTTGACTTATAAGGGTATATAAACTAAACTATATATAATAATATAGTAGGAGTAAGGTATAATATGTGGGCTAATGAGACGGTTTTTTATCAGATATATCCTCTTGGGCTGTGCGGAGCACCCTTTGAGAATGACGGCAGGCTATCGCAGAGCATAATCAAGGTAAAGGATTGGATACCGCATCTTAACAAGCTTGGTATAGGAGCGATATATTTTTCGCCGATATTCGAATCTGATACACATGGATACAATACAAGAGATTATCGTAAGATAGATGTAAGGATAGGAACCAACGAAGACTTTAAAGAGCTTGTCGGCACATTGCACGAAGCGGGTATCAGGACTGTCATAGACGGAGTGTTCAACCATGTGGGGAGGGGATTCTTCGCATTCAAGGATGTTCTTAAGAACAGGTGGGACAGCAGGTATAAGGACTGGTTCAATATAAGCTTCGACGGCAATTCTCCCTACAATGACGGTCTGTGGTATGAGGGCTGGGAAGGTAATTATGACCTTGTCAAGCTCAATCTGCGCAATGAAGAAGTGGTACAATATCTGCTTGAAAGCGTGCGATACTGGATAGAATACTTCGATATAGACGGTATAAGACTGGATGTTGCATATATGCTGGACAGGGATTTCATGCGCAGGCTTCGCGGCCATTGCAATGCCATTAAGCAGGATTTCTTCTTGGTCGGTGAGATGATACACGGCGATTATAATCAGATCATAGCACCCGATATGCTTGACTCGGCTACCAACTATGAGTGCTATAAGGGCATGTATTCAAGCTTCAACAGCATGAATATGTTCGAGATATGCCACAGCCTTCAGCGCCAGTTCGGTCCTGAACCGTGGTGTCTGTATACGGGCAAGTGGCTTATGTCCTTTGTGGATAATCATGATGTGTCGCGTATTGCCTCGACCCTTAATAACGAGAGACATCTGCCGCTTATATATGCCATGCTTTTTGCGATGCCGGGCATACCCTGCATATACTACGGAAGCGAGTGGGGAGAGAGGGCTGATAAAAAGGACGGAGATCCGGGACTAAGGCCCGCCTTCGATAAGCCCATAGACAACGAACTGTCGGAGTACATAGGAAGGATAGCAGCCATAAGGAATGAAGAGAAGGCTCTTATGTACGGAAGCTATAAAAGCGCCTTTTTAACCAATAAGCAGTGTGTGATGGAGAGGGTATGTGATACGGAAAGGGTACTTGTTGCTATCAACGCCGACGGCGAGGATTTTGATGCGTATTTTGACATAGGCTGCGGTAAGCTTATGAACCTTGAGACCAAAGAGGAACTGACGGTGAACGGGCCTTTGCATATGAAGGGATACAGCGCCGTGTTTTATAAGGCGTTATGAGGTGCAGCCAAAGCCGGATAAGCTGCCTGATACGGCAGTGAGAATGACATAAGACAGAATAATAGAATAAATAATAAAGGAAGAGTTGACAAAATGAGTAAAGAACTATCAAAAACCTATGATCCTAAAGGAATGGAGGACAGGATTTACGACAATTGGGTGAAAAAGGGATATTTCCACGCCGAGGTGGATCACAGTAAGACACCCTTTACCATAGTTATACCACCCCCGAACATCACGGGTCAGCTTCATATGGGACATGCCCTGGATGAGACCATGCAGGATATTCTCATAAGATATAAGAGGATGCAGGGATATAATGCCCTCTGGCAGCCGGGCACGGATCATGCATCGATCGCCACTGAGGTCAAGATCATAGAGAAGCTTAAGGAAGAAGGCATCGACAAGGCGGATCTCGGACGTGAGGGATTCCTTAAGAGAGCATGGGAGTGGAAGGCCGAATACGGCGGCAGGATAGTCAATCAGCTCAAGAAGCTGGGCTCTTCCTGCGACTGGGACAGAGAGCGCTTCACCATGGATGAGGGCTGTAATAAGGCTGTGACAGAGGTGTTCTGCAAGATGCATGAAAAGGGATGGATATACAAGGGCAGCAGGATAATCAACTGGTGTCCCGTATGTAATACATCGATATCGGATGCAGAGGTTGAGTATGAGGAGCAGGCAGGCCATCTGTGGCACATTAAGTACCCTCTTGTGGATGAGAACGGTAAGCCTTCTAAGACGGAGTTCTTAACCTTTGCAACAACCAGACCGGAGACGATGCTTGGTGATACGGCGGTAGCGGTGAACCCTTCTGATGAGAGATATACACATCTCCATGGCAGACAGGTATGGCTGCCACTTGTGAATAAGCCTATACCCGTTGTGGAGGATGAGTATGTGGATGTCGGGTTCGGTACGGGTGTGGTTAAGATCACGCCGGCTCATGATCCCAATGACTTCGAGGTTGGTAAGAGACACGGACTGCCGGAGATCAATATACTTAATGATGATGCAACTGTGAATGCCAACGGCGGTAAGTACGAGGGCATGGACAGGTATGAGGCAAGGAAGGTGATAGTTAAGGATCTTGAAGCTCTGGGACTCTTGGTTAAGATAGAGGATTATACCCATAATGTGGGAACACATGACAGATGCGGTACGACCATAGAGCCTTTGATCAAGGCACAGTGGTTCGTTAAGATGGATGAACTCATCAAGCCGGCGATCAAGGCTGTCAAAGACGGAGAGATCAAGCTTATCCCGCCACGTATGGATAAGATATATTATAACTGGACTGATAATATAAGAGACTGGTGTATATCAAGACAGTTATGGTGGGGACACAGGATACCGGCCTACTATTGTAAGGACTGTGGTGAGACCGTGGTTGCAAGGCAGCAGGTATGTAAGTGTCCTAAGTGTGGCAGTGAGAATATGGAGCAGGACCCGGACACTCTGGATACATGGTTCTCATCCGCACTCTGGCCTTTCTCTACATTGGGATGGCCGACGATCACGGAGGACCTTAAGTATTTCTATCCTACGGATGTACTTGTAACAGGCTATGACATAATCTTCTTCTGGGTCATCAGGATGATATTCTCAGGCTATGAGCAGATGGGAGAGAAGCCCTTTAAGACAGTGCTTTTCCATGGTCTTGTACGTGATGATATGGGACGTAAGATGAGTAAGTCTCTGGGTAACGGCATCGATCCGCTGGAGATAATAGATAAGTACGGCGCTGATGCGCTGAGGCTTACGCTTATTACAGGCAACGCTCCCGGCAATGATATGCGATTCTATATGTCCAGAGTCGAGGCAAGCCGTAATTTCGCCAATAAGGTATGGAATGCTTCACGCTTCATAATGATGAACATGGGTGACGACGAAGTGACCATTCCGGAGACGGATGCACTTGAGCCTGTGGATAAGTGGATCATAAGCAAGCTACAGTCGGTCATAAGGGATGTGACCGACAATATGGACAGATTCGAACTGGGTATCGCTGTACAGAAGGTCTATGACTTCATATGGGATGAGTTCTGTGACTGGTATATAGAGATGGTAAAGCCAAGGCTGTATAGCACCGATGATATGACAAGCAGGAATGCGGCGCTTTACACTCTTAAGAGCGTGCTTACGGATGCGCTTAAGCTGTTGCATCCTTATATGCCGTTTATCACAGAAGAGATATTCATGACGATACAGTCTGACGAAGAGTCCATAATGATATCAAAGTGGCCTGTATATGATGAAAGTAAAGTATATTCCGATGAGGAAAGAGACATAGAGCTTATCAAGGAGGCTGTCCGTGGTATACGAAATGTCCGTACACAGATGAATGTGGCTCCTTCCAAGAAGGCGAGTGTCTATGTGGTATCGGATACGGAAAGCGTAAGAAAAGCTTTTGAGAAGGGCAACGTATTCTTCGCAGGTCTCTCATATGCAACTGAGGTAAAGGTGCAGAGTGATATGCAGGGAATAGCTTCCGATGCGGTATCCGTAGTGATACCGGGTGCGAATATATATATACCTTTCGCGGAATTGGTTGACATAACAAAAGAAATCGAACGCCTTGGTAAAGAACAGGACAGACTGAATGCTGAGATTAAGCGGGCCGAGGGAATGTTAAACAATGAAAAGTTCACCTCCAAGGCTCCTGAAGCAAAGGTAAAGGAAGAAAGGGAGAAGCTTAATAAGTACAGACAGATGCTTACGGAGGTAAGCAAGCAGCTTGAAAAGCTTAAGGGATAAGGTATAAGGGAAAGAGACAATGGCAGAGGCACAGAAGTTATCGTCTGAGGATCTGGCGAGATTACGTGCAAAACTGAAAAGTGAAGCCAATAAGGTGGTGGCGGAGAATGCCGGCGCCTCGGACAGTGATGTCTGTGATCAGGATGCGGCACATAATGCGGATGAGAAGAAATCAGCCAAATTCATTCAGGTGGAGATAGATTCAGACAAGATGAGTGCCACGGTCTGTTTAAATACGCCGAACGAGGATGAGAGCTACACGGTTCCGGAGGTCATAGGAGCGCTGAGAGCCAACAGAGTTGTGCTTGGGATCAAGACCGATGTCATAATGGATATCATCAACAGCGGTCGCTACGATGAGGATATAGTCGTAGCTGAGGGCAAGGCTGAGGTACCCGGTGAGGAAGGGTACTTTGAATGGCTGATAGATATGGAGAAGAAGGAATCTCCGGATATACGTGAGGACGGTACTGTGGATTATACTTCCATGAACAGGCTCGTCAATGTGGAAGAGGGAGACAGAATAGCCATATACCATCCTGCGACACAGGGTCAGAAGGGCTTCGATGTATGCGGTATGGAGAAGATGCCGCGTATCGTTAAGGAGCAGCCCAGACTGCGTGGCAAATACATTGCCTATGATGAGGAGACGATGGTGTATACCACAACCCTGTCAGGGAAGATATCGCGTAATGACAATAATATCGAGATACTTTCGGTGCATGAGATCAATGATAATCTTGATGCCACATATGGCAACGTGGATTTCTACGGTGATATAGTCATTAACGGTAACGTGGATACCGGAGCAACCATAAGGGCAGGCAGGAATGTGACTGTCAACGGAGTCGTGGCGGGAGGTAAGGTATTCGCCGGAGGAGATGTGGTCTTAAGCAAGGGGGCACAGGCTAAGAGTAAGATATCGGCAAGAGGTGATATTTTTGCTGAGTTCATAGAGTACGCATCCTTAGATGCTCATGGCGATATTCATGCCAATTATATAATGAATTCAGAGGTCAATTCGAATAAGAAGGTACTTGTCGACGGGCGTAAGGCAACGGTTATCGGAGGCTATACACATGGCCTTATGGGTATAGAACTCAGAGAATCCGGTAATTACACGGAGCCCAGAACCGAGTTGCATGCGGGCTTTACGCAGGAGGATTATGAGGAATACGACATCCTGCTTAAAAAGGAAGAGTCTGTCAACAAGGAGATTACGGACATAGTAGCCGAGATGTCCGATCTGCTTAGGGAGGCCAGAGATAAGGGTGCTACACAGGCAAGCAAAGACCGGATATACGAGCTGAATGTCAAAAAGGATGCAGCATATGCGTCGATAGATGATATAGCGACGGAAAAAAAGGCCATTATCGCAAAGATGGCTAAGGGCACCAACTCATATATAGAGATAAGCGGTGATGTGCACAGGAATACAAGGATATTCATTGATTCCGCCAAGCTAATGATAGAGAGAGATGAGTCCTGTGTCAGATTCGTTAATAAGAATAACGAGATAGTCAGACGGCAGGCACATTTAGACGGCAGGGAAGAATAAGGTATGAGCACTGGTCGGATCAACACGGAACAAGACTATGAGGAAGCGGTATCGTACATACAATCGATACCGCGTTTTGCTGACAACGGCAAGACTGACGGGGACAGAGTAATATCTGTAAAGGACAGGTATGAGCTTGCAGGGAGATTTCAGAGATATCTGCTTGGAAGACTAAAGGAAAAGGATATGACACTAACGTCATATTCTCCAAAGGTATTCCACGTAGCCGGTACTAACGGTAAGGGCAGTGTGTGCGCTTATCTTGCCGCAATGCATGAGGCTATGGGTAAAAGCGCAGGAGTCTTCACATCCCCTCATCTTGTGGATATAAGAGAGCGTATCACATGTGACGGTGAGATGATCTCCAAGGAGGATTTTGCCCGAAGTCATTATGTCTTGATGGAGGCGTTGGCAGGCTTTAACGGAGGGTACAGTGCTACAGCCTATAATCCGGTATACTTCGATCATCTTTTTTTCTTGGCGGAGATTTATTATGCGATAAAACGCCCGGATTGTGTGATATGGGAGGTGGGACTCGGCGGAAGATATGATGCGACCAATCTGATACCGTATAAGTCGGTTGCGGTGATCACAAGCATAGGACTTGATCATACGGAGATACTCGGAGATACGATAGAGAAGATCGCATATGAAAAGGCAGGGATAATAGCCGATGGGGTGCCTGTGATTACCGTGGATAAGGATAAGGAAGCATCGGATGTCATACGTAGCAGGGCGAAAGCTGTGAGTGCACCGCTTACTATGGTACCGGGCTACAGAGATATAAGGAAAAAATTGAGTGATAAAGGGATTGATTTTTCCTATAAATCCCATTATTATAATAATGCTACTCTAGAGATAGTGGGTAGAGGTGTGCCTGCACCGTATCAGACAGAGAATGCAAGCCTCTCGGTGGCCGCCATGGAGCGTGTATACGACAAAGATGAGCTGTCGCTTGAACTGATACGTAAGGGGCTTATGAGCATGAGCTGGCCCGGACGTATGGAACAGATAGAAGAGGGAGTATTCTTCGACGGAGCTCACAACATAAGCGGTATAGAGGCTTTTGTTGACAGTGTGGAGACGGACAGATGCAGAGGGGGAAGACTTCTGCTTTTCTCTGCGGTCGCTGATAAGCAGGCAGAGAGTGAGCTTGAGAGCATACTTAAGAAGCGCCTTTTTACGGTGATCGGACTTGCAAGGCTTACTACTGACAGGACCATAGATGATGGCAGGATAAGAGGACTTGCAGATATAGCAGGTAAGGCGGGAGTAAAGGCTGTAATATATGATAATGTGTATGAAGCCTATGAGGAGCTTAATAAGATAAGAAGAGACAATGATATACTGTATGTATGCGGTTCACTGTATCTTGTGGGTGAGCTTAAGGCATACATAGCGCAGAGAGGATAGATACAGATGATCAATTTCGAAGATGAGCTTAAGAAGTTTCATCCTTCGCTGGAGATAGAAGAAGCCGAGGATGCCATATATAATCAAGATCTGACGGATATCGCGGATCTTTTGGTAGGTCTGGTGAAAGAAGATAAGGAAAGTCAGGCAGATAAGGAAGAGAAGTAGAAAGCGGTGAAGCGGCATGATATGCTATAATTGCGGTGCTACGCTGACTCACAATGACTTCTGTACCAACTGCGGGGCGGACGTAGCCAGATATAAGAAGATAGTCAGTACAGCGAACCTTTTATATAATGAAGGCTTGGATAAGGCCAAGGTAAGAGATCTGTCGGGAGCGATAGAATCATTAAGACAATGTCTTAAGCTTGATAAGACCAATGTGGATGCAAGGAATCTGCTGGGGCTTACATATTTTGAGATCGGTGAGTATGTACTTGCCTTAAATGAATGGGTCATAAGCAAGAATCTGAGACCATCCAAGAATATTGCGGATGATTATATCAGTCTTCTGCAGGACAATCCCAATAAGCTTGATGTATACAGTCAGGCGGTCAAGAAGTATAATCAGGCTCTAAGCTATTGCTATCAGGGGTCGCTTGATCTTGCGGTAATACAGCTTAAGAAGGTGTTAAGTCTTAATCCCAAGTATGTACAGGCTCATCAGCTTCTGGCCCTGCTGTATATCAATGACGAACAGTGGGAGGATGCCAAGAAGGAGCTTATTAAGGCACAGAAGATAGATGTGGGCAATACGATCACCCTTAGGTATCTGAATGAGACCCGCAATATCCTTGATATGGATGATGACGGTACACTTCCCTATAAGGGACTTGATACGAAGAGCAGGAAGAGCGCAGGAGAGGGTCTTAAGAGTAAGAAGGGAAGAGAGACCGTAGATGTATATCCCTCACCTTCGGTTCGAAGCTCATCCAAGACCTCAACCACCATAATCAACGTAGCGCTGGGGATACTCATAGGAATAGCGGTATCTTATCTGCTTATTCTTCCGGCGAGGATATCGGCTGCAAGAGAGGGTGTCGATGAGAGCCTTAAGGCGGCAGGAGAACAGCTTGATGCCAAGACTGCACAGATATCGTCGCTTGAACAGGATCTTAAGAGCTCAGAGAATCAGATAGATAAGCTTAAGGAAGAGCTGGAGGTATATATCGGGGAGAATGGTGCCATGACTGCAATGGACAGTCTCCTGGGAGCGGTCAACAGTTATCTGGATAATCCGGATGATATGCAGGCAGTGGCAGGATATCTCGATCAGATAGATGAGGAGACTCTTGAGGGAACCAGCGAGAGCTTCGTGACAGTGTACAGACTGCTGCTTACCAAGATCGGAACGGATGTGAGTGCAAGCTATTATGAATCGGGCATGCGTTCATATCAGGCTGAGATGTTCGAAGATGCCATTAAGGACTTGACAAAGGCGTACTCTTATGATAATAGTAATGGAGATGCTTTGTACAATCTCGGTAATGCATATCGCAAGTCCGGAGATATTGTCAATGCCATTGATACATATAACAAGGTAATTGAGGAATTCCCTGATACGGAGATGGCTACGAGATCACAGCAGTATATCAATGAATTGAATGTAGATTAGCAAGTTCAAAGGAGAACATTTTGATGTTCTCCTTTTTTCTGAATAATATGAGCAAAGTGAGGAGAAGAGAATGGCTAAGAGAACAGATATCCACAAGGTACTGATAATAGGTTCAGGTCCCATAATAATCGGACAGGCATGTGAGTTCGACTATTCGGGCACACAGGCGTGTAAGGCACTTCATAAGTTAGGTTATGAGATAGTGCTGGTTAATTCCAATCCGGCTACCATAATGACTGACCCGGAGACGGCTGATGTAACATATATAGAGCCTCTTAATGTGGACAGACTTGAACAGATCATAGCCAAGGAGAGACCTGATGCGCTGCTTCCGAACTTAGGCGGTCAGTCCGGACTCAATCTCTGCTCCGAGCTTAATAAAGCGGGAGTGCTTGATAAGTATAATGTCAAGGTAATAGGCGTACAGGTAGACGCTATTGAGCGAGGCGAGGACAGGATAGAATTCAAGAATACCATGAATGAGCTTGGGATAGAGATGGCTCGAAGCGATGTTGCCTACTCTGTGGATGAAGCCCTTGCCATAGCTGACAGACTGGGATATCCCGTAGTACTTCGTCCTGCGTATACCATGGGCGGTGCAGGCGGCGGACTGGTATACAATAAGGAAGAGCTTAAGGTCGTATGTGCCAGAGGCCTGCAGGCATCCATTGTGGGACAGGTATTGGTGGAGGAATCCGTGCTTGGATGGGAAGAGCTTGAGCTTGAGGTTGTAAGAGACTGTGAAGGCAATATGATAACAGTCTGCTTCATAGAGAATATCGATCCCATCGGCGTACATACAGGAGATTCCTTCTGTTCCGCTCCGATGCTTACTATCTCCGAAGAGACACAGAAGAAGCTTCAGGAGCAGGCGTATAAGATAGTAGATAAGGTACAGGTCATCGGCGGGACGAACGTACAGTTCGCTCATGATCCCAAGTCGGATCGTATCATAGTAATAGAGATCAATCCCCGTACTTCCAGATCCTCCGCGCTTGCATCCAAGGCTACGGGCTTCCCCATAGCGCTTGTATCCGCAATGCTTGCGACGGGGCTTACACTTAAGGAGATCCCTTGCGGCAAGTACGGTACACTTGATAAGTATGTACCGGACGGTGATTATGTGGTGATCAAGTTCGCCAGATGGGCCTTCGAGAAGTTCAAGGGTGTCGAGGACAAGCTGGGCACGC
>DGII01000076.1 GCA_002393095.1 Lachnospiraceae bacterium UBA3826
CTCCTTCTTAGTGGGAAGCGGTACCGGTCCGCTGACCTGTGATCCGTTCTTCTTAACTGTCTCGATGATCTTCTTGGCAGATGCATCAACCAACTGATGATCGTAAGCCTTGAGTGTAATCCTCATAACTTGATTTGCCATAAAAAAAGTCGCCTCCTTTTCGCACTTTATAATGATAAGTACGACAAGCGGTGACTGTACACTTTTCCGTGTGTGTCATATTTTGCTTTGCAAATATAGACCTTAACACGTTGTTTCTTAAATAAATAAGACCTTGCTTGTATACAGTGACTTGTCGTCAATTCAACATGACCTTCGCTCCACGGAACTACCTACATAGCCTCGCGACCTGTAGCAACCTCACGCTTCATAGCTATCATGTCACAGCAAGACATAGTATACACAAGGTTTTATATAAATGCAAGTATTTTTTTCAAAAAAATGGGAAGCAGACAGTAGGTTGTGTTATTCAAGTTGTAGTAGTCCATACAGAGGGTCGCAGATGCATGGAGAAATGCACCTGCCTGTAGGTGCCTGCTCCCCACTTATATGATTGTATCATAACCAGGGTAGCATATCCGTAGCAAGACTGTACACATTCATATACTATCTTATTATTTCGCCATTTGCACGGGGTATCTGCCTACCGTGACTGTTCTGCTTGTAATTGCTAAGCTGGGCTTCTATCTCCTCTGCCCAATCGTACTGGGTCATGAATTCTCCCATATACGTGACCGTGCTCCCGCTGCCGTCATTTAAGAAGCGGTAATAATCACAGTCAACCTTACTTACGTCTATTGCATACGAGTTCCTCTCACGTATAAGCACATCCTCGCATCCGCAGCCCCTAAGCGCCTCCCTGAGAGCCTCTGTATACTGCCGTATGTATGTCTTCTTACGTATCAGGTCAATGGCATCGTCCCAGAATACTCCGCACAGCTCGCCGCTGGTAATGCCCGCTCCTCTGGCGGCTATAAGATACGCCAGAAGCTCCTTGGCCTTGCTCCTCTTGAACTTGAGCGGAACGTCGTTATAGAATACCTCAAACTTTCCAAAGCACCTGATCTTAAGCTTGGAGTCGGTATTGGTACCTCTGTCAAGTCTTCTTATATGTTCAATGATCCTTCTTAACTCTGTTGTACCGGCCGGCTTAAGGAGATAATCATCCACATGTAGCTGCCATGCCGTAAGCGCATGCTCGTCCGTTGAAGTAACAAAGACAATATGTACGTCAGGCATTTTCTCCTTACAACACTTTGCTATCTCAATACCGGATACTCCGGGCATCTCTATATCAAGGAATATGATGTCCGGCTTAGGTCTTTTGCCCACGCTGTCCCTTGCCTTGATCGAATCGGTATATGTCGTGATCTCGGTATCATCCCCTAAAATCTCCTTTATACTGTCCTTAAGAAATTCCGTGCAAAGTCTGTCATCATCTACTATTACTATTCTCACAATGCTTCTCCTGATGAAGTCCTGTCCTTAGATGTCTATATAATTATACCACATTTTATTATTTTCGGGGATTGTTTTCCGACTTTTTGCTATAATTTATGCAATTTAACAAATAACGGCATATCCGAAAGGATATGCCGTTACATGACATGATCGTGATCATTAGCTTATTATGCCTGACATCAGGCTCTAAATATCATTCTATCATTCTATCATTCTATCACTCCATCACTCCTTAGTCTCGTCCTCCGCGATGGCTTTCTTCTTATTATTATCACAGTACTTATAAGAGCCTGCTCCTGTTACAGCGGCGATGGCTGCAAATATAAGCCACCAGAAGCCTGCCTTCTGCTGCTCTATCGGAGAGTTGGCAAGAGGTACCTTGTTATCCTTAATATCCTTGGTATCCTTACCATTCTCTACCTTAATGACATTATCACCTGCAACATTGCTGCCATCTGAAAGAGGAGTCTGATTATCGCCTATGGTTGTAGTAGCGGCGGCTGCTGCACCCGTACCTGCACCTGCACCACCGGTAACAGCGCCTGCTGTTGCACCACCTACAAGACCTGCGGGAATTACAGCGTTGGTATCAGGACCTACAGGGATCACTACATCTCCTGTAGCATCATCATCTCCATCATCCGCATCATCATCACCTGAATCCGTTGAGGGCGAAGGTGTCAGACGCTCGATGGTCCTGTCAAGTACATCCTCAAGATCATCAGCCTTTTTCTTAAGGTCATCAGCCTTTTCCTTAAGCTTATCAAGTTTAAGCTGTGCTTCCTTAAGCTTTGCTTCAAATTCGCTGTAATCTACAGGTGTCTTCTGCAGAGCCCATATTCTCTGCTGAAGTTCCTTAATGGTCTCCTTGGCACTTATGATCTCGGCATCATTGTTCTCAGTCTCATCTGCCAGTACTTTAAACTCACCTGCTATTCCATCAAGAAGATTGATCTGATCTGCGATCGCAACCATAACATCATACTCATACTCACATTCATGATCACCTATCTGAAGTGCTGCGTTATGCGCTCTCTCTGCAAGAATTCTGTATGCCTGATTGCTATACTTGTCCAAGTCAGCATTGTTCTGCTCAACATCCTGATTCTGCTTCTCAAGCTCAGTCTTGGCATCTATTATATCCTGATAACCGTTCTTAAGTTCCTTCTGCTTCTCGCAAGCTGCCTTATAGAGCTCATCAACCTTATCCTGAGCTTCGTTAGCCATCTGCTCGAGTTCCTCAGCAAAGCCTCTTGCTGTATCAAGATTCGCAAGGGCATTCTTGATCTCGCTTTCCATTTCAGCATCATATCCTTTGTCACCGGGCTTAAGTCCTGCAACTTTCTTAAGGAGAGCCATATATGCATCATATGCTGTACCATAAGCAGTCTTGGCATCATCATATTCCTTCTTGAGCTTATCAAGTTTTTCCTTGGCATCAGAATACTCATCCTGCGCTGATTTCGCTGTAGCTACAGCATCATCGAAGGCCTTCTGCGCTTCTTCGATTGTTCCGGCATTGGCAATGGTATCGTTAGCGTCATTCACAACACTCTCCGCATCAGATACAATCTGCTCATATCCGCCTGTAATGCTGTCGACATCTTCATCAGAGGCAACCTTACCCGATAATACATTACCGGCTGCCGTCTCAGCCAGACCTGCTTCTACTATATCGTCAACCGAATCTGTAAGAGCATCCGCATCATTCTTAACCGTGCCGACAGCAGTATCAAGTTCCTTGGCCTTATCCTTAATCTGCTTATTACGATCTTCCATAACAGGCTCACCCTGTTCATCTGTTACAGGTTGTCCCTGCCCATCAATAACCGGAACATTGTCAATAGGAAGATTATCTGCTGCCGCAACTACATCTGCTACCGCCTCGCTGACACTCTCTACACTCTCCTTGGTCTCATCCTTAACCTCATCAACTACAACATCCGCTGCTGCGTCTGCATCCTGCATTTCCTGCGTGGGCTGAGGCTCTGTGGATGTTGCCGGTGCATCTTCAGCCAGGACCATCATAGGCTGCGCTGTTGCCATGACTGCTGACAGACCGATCGTTAACGCCTTGATAACCGCATGATTTCCCAAATTCTTTTTTCTCATTCTTCTTCTCTCACTTCAATGTGAATATTGACTCACGGTATTACTTTATCGCAGTAACGTGCTGTCATGCTACTATAGTGACTCAAGCAAAAAAGCCTTACCACATAAGTGGCAGGGCTCATATACTACGGGCGTTCCCTAATATCACAAAAAGTATCTCCGTGATTCTCCTTTTACGATTTTAATGATGATACCATAGTACCACGCAAATTTCAAGCCTCCCAGATATCAATATTGTATAATTTCTGTTACACAACGTGAAAAAACCACATGATATCGAATACCATGTGGTTCTTAGTCCGTTACTATGTTATTATCTGACTACTCTGCGAGCGGTTATTCTTACTGAATCCTTGAAACATCCCGCTTTCCTTGTTGTGCCGTGTTGCCTCCGTTCTCATCCTGAACATCAGAGTAAAATCTTTTTATATTTTTTTAGTTCTCTTCCTTTACCTTCTGCTCCTCAAGTGCATCAGCGTAGTACTTATATGATCCGAGACCCGTTGCAGCCGAGATTGCTGCAAGTATAAGCCACCAGAAGCTCTGCTTCTGTCCCTTGGCAAGAGGGACCTCGTTATCGTCTATACCGGTTATAACTTCGTTCCTGCCGTCAAGACCTGCGAGCGGAACCTCGTTATCACCTATGCTCTCTATCTCGGAAGAAGCCTCTGAGGTATTACCGGCATTGACCATGGCATCTGTAGCCTCTGCTGCCGCAGTATCCTCTGCCATTGCCGCATCAGGCACTACTTCCTCCGTATCGGCATCTGCCGTTACATTACCTGCCACTGTCTGTACAGTTGCCGCTGCACCTGTAAGTGCTGCTGCTATTGTATCTGTTGTAGCTGTAGCGCCTGTAGCTGACGCAACAACGGTTGCATCTGTTATCTCTTCTGCATCTTCCCCATCGTCTGTAGCATCCTCTGTCACCGGAACCACATCGAATCTTGTAAGGTCAATGGCCTCTACTATAGCCTTAGCTTCCTCTACCTTCTGCTCAAGTGCGCTCTTATTCCCTAATGCCGTATTATAGTCAGCCTTAGCACTATCTAAAGCACTCTTAAGTGCATCAAGCGCAAGATCTGAAGCCTTAACATTCTTAAGAGCCTCTATCTCATTCTTAAGAGCGCTAACTCTTGCAGCCGCTGCCTCTACAGCACTCTTGGCTCTGCCGTACTCTGCCTGCTTGTCACTTAATGCATTAAGTGCAGCTATGGCATCTGTAAGCTTATCTATATCCTCGTAGTTATTCTCGGCATCCTCGCCCTCACCGTTAATCCTTGCTTTGGTCCAGATTATCTTCTTGTTGATCTCCTTGCCGTTGGCATCCAGGATCTGATAACCGTTATTAACCTCGTAGTCAAGCTTCACAAGATATACGGAACCGGTAGCTTTATCATCAAGGTCCTTGATGTAGTTATAGAACTCAACATGCTCTGTTCCGTTCTTATCCTTATAGACTACCTTAACGTGGTTATCTTCATTCACATAACCAAGAGAGCTATTGTCACCATTTCTTATCCAGCCCTGAGAGCCCTCTGCCTTTTCATTCAAAAGAGTAGTGTTCCCGTTCTTATCAGTAAACCGGAAGTAAAGAATAGCTCCGTCATGCTCTTCCTTATCTCCTGTCGTGGCGATCTCCTTACCGATCTTAATATCTGCCGTCTCGGGATCTACATCTTCCCTGTTGTTGATGATATATGTTACAAGGAGCTTGCAGAGCTCTCTGCCTCTATCCCAATATTGACCGGAACCAACGTTATGTATCGTCCTATTATCATTAAAAGCACCTGCTGAAGTCATGACCCTGTCATATTCATTAAGCACTTCCACATACTTGTCATATATAGCCTGAAGCTCATCTGATGATGCGTTAAGATCATCAAGCTCAGTGAACTGCTCTGTTGCCTTCTGCATAGCCTCGACAGCTTTGACAGAAGCCTCTGTAGCCTCATCAAGCTCAGCCTGAGCTGCTTCTATGGCTGCCTTAGCCTCCTCTGACTTGCCCTTAGAAGCCTTATAAGCTGCTTCTGCGGCATCAAGCTTAGTCTTCGCATTTGTAAGCGCGTCGTTGGCTTCTGTAAGTTCATCGATTGCTGTGGCAAGGGACACTTCTGCCGTATCCTTAGCCTGTCTTGCTTCTGTCTCATCCGCACTTGTATTAGCTGTATCGGCTGCTACCACAGCGGCTGCTGTTGCTGCATCGGAAGCTTCTATTGCCTCATCTGCCGTATCTGTATACCCATCAGCCATAGCTTTAGCAGCGTCGGCCTCTGCTGCCTTATTAACTGCCTCTGTATCTGCCACCTTAGCGCTTTCAAGATCATCAACCGCACCTGACAGATTATCCTCGGCATCATTGACATCAGCCTTAGCCTCTGCAAGAGCATCCGTTACTGCTTGCATATCTGCCTCTATAGCCTCTGCATCTACTGCAGCTACCGCTTCCTCGGCTGTCTCTATAGAGCCCTCTGTCTCATCAGCGCTTATCTCTGCCTCGTATGCAGCCTCCGCTTCCTCACTCGTAAGCTCATCTTTATTCTCTACATTGGGATCGGGATTCTCGTTCATGGGCTCTGATGCGAATGCCGTCATGGGCTGACTTGCAGCGAGAACTGCTGCGATTCCTATTGTTATCGATCTTATAACAGTGTGATTATTCTTTCTCATAATATCCTCCTTGATCCATGCCTTACGTGATGTCTAAACGACCACATTGCTACCTTTTAATTTCTCTTTCACTTATTATATCGGTCAGTATGTAATATAACTGTAATTAAAAAAGTATAAACTGTGTCACGATTTTGCTTGTATTATTCAAAATTTTTGACGCATCCCGATCACAAGAAAAAAGGACCGGTTTTACCCGATCCTTGCTCAATATTTCTTCTGCTTATTCCACGAATTTCTTAAGGAACAAAAAGCGATATGGAATCATCTATCTGCGGAACCGATATATTCTCAATCTTCCACTTCACCACATCAACCGTACTGCCCTTATCATCCGGCTCATGTACCACAACCTTTATATCAAGTGTCTGTGTATCATTAACAGGTACAGTGATCTCGTTACTCTCTACGGATATGGTTCCATTCTCCTTATACTCCTGTATGTATGCTTCATCCATATCCCTCACCTGACGCTCTGCCTCATTGCATGCCTCATAGTATGCCATGGTCCTGTCTAAGTGCGACATGGTCACACGCTTGTCGTTAAGAGCCGAGGATAGTGACAGCACAGCGAAGGATACTAATGACAGCACTATGAATATGAGCAGCAGTGATGATGTGCCTATATTGAGATTACCGCCTACTCTTCTTCTCATGATCCCACCTGTCCTTCCATGGATGCAACCGTCTTGCCGGGCATATATCTGTATACCGAGAGAGAGTACAGCTCACCGGCCTTGATATCCAGATTGCCGTCAGCGAAGATCAAGTCCACCGTGTATCCTTCGGACGAAATGTCATCCGCTTTATTACAGTTCTCATCATAATACAGAGTATAGGTTCCTTCCTTATATATACCATCATCACCCACCAACTCAGGAATAAGCGTCTCAAGCTCACCCGCTCTGTATACCTCCGCTATATGCGAGACTATGATATGCGCATCACTTAATGCCTCACTCTCCTTATCCAGATTGTGAGCCCTTACGAACAATTGTATGCATACCGCTGCTGCGAATGCGAAGAAAAGTAATGAAATTGTAAGTTCCATCAGGAATAATCCTGCTCTTGATTTCTGTTGCATATAAAACCTATTCATTCTCAGAGTGTATATACACCGTGGTCTTAGCCTGTCTGCCCGAATCGTCGCTTAAGGATATGCTGACCAGTCCCTCCGAATCCTTGCGTACACTGAATTCCTTAACCGGCAGGATATTCACTCCCGATTCCGGACTCAGTGTCACATCTGCCGCAGTGAAGAGCTCCTTAAGATACCCGTCATAGATATATATATAATTGCTGTATTGCTTGCCTCCGTATACCTCCGTAAGAACAAGCGCATCACCGTCTCCGAATGAACCTATTGCCACACTGCCTGCCTCATCATGCTGATGCAGCTTTTCCGTGATAAATGCGGAAGCTGTTGACAGATTATAGTGTTCGTCCATGCTGTCTATGGTATGTTCGTATATACTTGCACCGAACGCAATAAGCAGCGACGCCGATACTGCGAATACGGCAAAAAGCGTAAGCACGAACAGCATATCCACCGTATGTCTGTCTCTTCTTCTATTCATAGAGCCCTCCCTTTTTGCCGGTATCGAAGGCTCCAAGTCTTACCACCCTGTAGCTGGGATAGATATTCCCGCCCACAGGCGTGTAGTCTACGAAGAAGGTTCCTTCATCATATAACAGCCCGTAGTGCTCCTTGATATAGTCAAGAGATGGCGGATAGTATCCGTTCTCGGCATAGCATTGCACTATATCTCTCTCCATGGCACGGTTAAGCGCCTCTTCCTGCCTGTTCATGGTATTGCCCGCGGTGTATCTTATAGCTAAGAGGAATACCGCTACGATACAGGCAAATAATATGATATTGACAACAGAGCTGTTGATCTTGGTTTTGTTATGTATGGTAAATGTGCTCATTACGATCCTTTATCCGAGATTTGACATCACTCCCAAAAGCGGCAGTATCACCGACAGAAGTATGAGTCCTACTATAAGCGACAGTACTATCACGAGCGTCGGCTCGATGATTGATATGAAGCTCTGCAACCTCTTATCCGTATCCTCTTCATAGAGATGACCGATCTTCTTAAGTATCTCGTCCACATCACCGGTCTTGACACCGATAGCTATCATCCTTGAATAGAGGTTGCCGAACAATCCTGCCTTCATAAGTCCTTCCGCGAAGCTGTCTCCGTCCTCCTGAATAGCCCTCTCGCAGACCTCTATCTGACCCTCAACCTCTTCATGCTCTACAAGCTCCCTAACCATATTAAGAGCCTGATATATACCCATGCCGCTGCTAAGAGTAAGCGCCATTCCGTTTGCGAATCTTCCGTATGCGATATTGCGGAAGAAATTCTTCGTAGGGCCGAAGTGATTCTTCATATTGCGTGCCAGACGCTTGCCGGGGGCTGTCCTGCTTAAGAAGATCACGAATATTAGCAATGCCACCAGCACTATCACAAGCACTATAGAATATGTCTGAAGGGACTGTCCCACACGAAGCAGGCTTGCGCTTATTCCCGACATCTCCGTACCAAGCTGTATGAATACCTGATTGAAAAGCGGCAGCACCTTGGTTATCAGCACGATTATGATGAACACCATCATACACACCATGATCAATGGATATGTTATGGCACTCCTTATATTGTCTGATACCATGTCCTCATGATTATAATAATCCGCAAGCGACTGCATGACTTCGTCGAGTCTGCCTGTCTCTTCACCTATGGCTACCATGTTCTCCACATATTCGGGGAAAAGTTCGCTTGCCTTAAGCGAGCTTGTGAAGCTGTCTCCCGATAAGGTGAAGCTGATTATCTTACGTAATACCTCTCGCGTAGTATTGTCCTTGGCGTCATTAAGCATCAGATCCAGACCGTCCTTGGGTGTGATACCCGACTTAAGTATCATGGCCATCTGTTCACAGAATGCCGCTATCTCACTGTTGCTTAATGTAATCTGCTTACTCATATATTCATCTCCCTAGTATTGGTATACCTTGACGTAATTGCTTCCGTCTCCTATGAAGGACTTCAGTGCTTTCTCTCCCTGACTGGCTGCTATTGTGGGGTCCATGAGTTTCCAGTCGGTACCGTTGAACTCAACTATACCATTGACCCAGCCCACTTCCTCTATATATGTGGATATCCATGCATGATATGCATCTCCCGCATAGCCTATCTCAAGCCTCGTCGGTATCTGCTGGCTGCGAAGCATCGAAGCCATGACCGCCGCATAGTCGAAGCATATCCCCGTACCCGACTTAATGGTCTCATCAGGCACCGGAAGATATCCGCTCTTGACATTAGTGGCCAGCTCCACATCATAGGTGATATTCTCTATGATATAGTTATATACATTGGATACAACGTCCAAGTCATCATTGGCAGTGTATGCCAGCTCCTCACCCAGCTTCACCACATCCGAATCCGCATTGAAGTCAACGTACTGATTGGGGTACAGGTAAGGGGAGTACTCGTTATTGATGACCGCATCCTCCGATACTGCACAAAGCTGGACATATTTGCCATCCCCTATATGCTCATAGGCTGCAATCTGATATGTACCTGAGCCCTGTGTCAGAGGTATGGTCTCCTCCCCTCCGTGCAGATCAAAGGTGTAGGTGACAGCCTCAGGCCCTGTGACCTGCAGCTTTGGCTTTTCGTTATCCCCTTTATATTCGATCATGAAATATCCGGAATCTATATTGGATATGTCGATTGTGACAGTATCGTCATCATATGCCGTTACACCATCAGCCTTAGGTGTGAGTACCTGCGGAGTATTATCCCTGCTACCCTTTACAGGCTCTTCCTGCTTGGCAGATACATCCTCTGCCTGTTCATCTCCGGCATCCTGCATATCATCCTGCGGTATACTCCTGTCCTCTGAATCCACCGCTTCACCCTGCGGCACTGTCGGCACTGTACCTCCACATCCTGCAAGGATGATACCTACAGACAGGCATAATGACACTATGCCGCACTTTATTCCGTTGTGATGTCTCATATGCATATCCTCAACATGTTATGGTCATAAAAACTTCTCCGAATGATGTAGCACATCATCTGTGTCGCTTAGACCTTATCTTCATATTATAAATGTGCACCGAAAATATTGCAATATAAAGCTAAAGCAGTCGGGATATACTCCCGACTGCCCATTCTATCCTTTATTCGTAATAAGATGATGCAATTATCCTATATCCGGACTTAAACTCCCTGGCCGTTACTCTTCGGATATCTCAACCACAACATCCTCATCTGTCACATCAAGAGCTGTCTCATCGTCTGTATCCGCCAAAGCCTGTACGTCATCCTCTTCATCTTCTATATCAAAGTAGTCGGATAACTTATAGTCCGTGCTTAAGTGTACATCTCTGTATCTTCTCATACCCGTACCTGCGGGGATGAGCTTACCGATTATGACATTCTCCTTAAGTCCGATAAGGGGATCTACCTTACCCTTAATGGCTGCCTCTGTAAGTACCTTGGTGGTCTCCTGGAACGAAGCTGCCGATAAGAATGAATTGGTAGCAAGTGCTGCCTTGGTGATACCTAACATTATCTGAGTACCTACCGGGGGCTCCTTACCCTCTGCCTTAAGTCTCTCACATTCATCCTCGTAGTCAAGAACATCCATAAGGTTGCCGGGAAGTACTCCCGAATCACCGCTTTCCTCTATGCGGATCTTCTTAAGCATCTGACGGACGATGACTTCGATATGCTTATCGGCAATATCAACACCCTGTAAGCGGTACACTCTCTGTACCTCACGGAGCATGTAATCCTGCACCGCACGGATACCCTTGATCTTAAGCAGATCATGAGGATTGACAGAGCCCTCTGTCAGCTCGTCACCTGCCTCTAAGATGGCACCGTCTAAGACCTTGATACGTGAACCGTAAGGTATAAGGTATGTCTTAGACTCACCTGTCTCATCATCCGTGATGACGATCTCTCTCTTCTTCTTGGTATCCTTGATCTCCACTCTGCCGCCGAACTCTGCGATAATGGCAAGTCCCTTAGGCTTTCTTGCCTCGAAGAGCTCCTCGACTCTGGGAAGACCCTGTGTGATATTATCTCCTGCCACACCACCGGTATGGAAGGTTCTCATAGTAAGCTGTGTACCGGGCTCACCGATAGACTGTGCAGCTATGATACCTACTGCCTCACCTACCTGCACTGCCTCACCTGTAGCCATGTTAGCTCCGTAGCACTTAGAGCAGATTCCGTTATGTGAGTGACAGGTAAGGATAGTACGGATCTTCACACTCTCGATCTCGTTGTCGATTATGGCCTTAGCTCTTGAGGGTGTGATCATATGATTGGCACCTACGATGAGCTTGCCCTTCTTATCCACGATATCCTCACAGGAATATCTGCCTGTGATCCTGTCCTGAAGAGACTCTATCGTCTCCTTGCCATCCATGAATGCCTTCACATTCATGCCGTATATCTCATCCTTGCCCTCACAGCAGTCCATCTCACGAATGATAAGCTCCTGTGATACATCCACCATTCGTCTGGTAAGATAACCTGAGTCGGCTGTACGCAATGCTGTATCAGACAGACCCTTTCTTGCTCCGTGTGCTGAGAGGAAGTACTCAAGTACGTCAAGACCCTCACGGAAGTTAGACTTGATGGGAAGCTCGATGGTACGTCCCGTCGTATCCGCCATTAGTCCACGCATACCGGCAAGCTGCTTGATCTGCTGGTTACTACCACGGGCTCCCGAATCAGCCATCATGAAGATATTGTTGTACTTATCGAGACCGTCAAGCAGATCCTTAGTCAGTCTTCCGTCTATCTCATTCCATGTATCGATCACGGCTCTGTATCGCTCTTCCTCCGTGATAAGACCACGTCTGAAGTTCTGTGATATCTTATCTACGGTAGCCTGTGCCTCTGCTAAGAGTCCGGGCTTGGAAGCAGGCACTGTCATATCCGAGATGGATACCGTCATAGCCGCTCTTGTAGAGTACTTATATCCTGTAGACTTGATATCATCAAGCACCTCGGCCGTAACAGATGCACCGTGTATGTTGATGACATGCTCAAGTATCTGCTTAAGTCCCTTCTTGCCTACGTGGAAGTCCACCTCAAGCTTAAGAAGGTTCTCCTTCTTGGATCTGTCTACGAATCCAAGATCCTGAGGAAGTATCTCATTGAATATGAATCTTCCCAATGTAGACTCAACGGTCTCTGTATGTACCGTGCCGTCTATCTCCTTAGATACTCTTACCTTGATGCGTGAGTGTAATGTACATGCACCGTTCTCATAGGCAAGTATCGCTTCGTTAAGGTTCTTGAAGAACTTGCCCTCTCCAAGCGCTCCCTCTCTCTCCTGTGTCAGATAGTAGATACCAAGTACCATATCCTGCGAAGGAACGGCCACCGGACCACCGTCTGAAGGCTTAAGAAGGTTATTGGGTGAGAGCAGAAGGAATCTGCACTCAGCCTGTGCTTCAACTGACAGAGGCAGGTGTACAGCCATCTGGTCACCGTCGAAGTC
>DGII01000081.1 GCA_002393095.1 Lachnospiraceae bacterium UBA3826
ACATCCATGATAATGGGTGCATTCATAGCCGGTCAGGATATTGTAAGGGATTGCATGAAGGATGATGTCATAAGAGGCTTCATGAATAAAGCGCTGTATGATGAGATCATCCCGGTACTTACGGGTCTTGACAGGAAGGATCTTGAGGACTTTGCGGCAGCAGTTACCGACAGATTCTCCAATCCCTTCATAGATCATGAGCTTTTGTCAATCTCTCTTAATTCCGCTTCGAAGTGGAAGGCAAGAGTTATGCCCACTGTGCTTGAATACTATGAGCAGAAGAAGTCTCTGCCGAAGGTATTGACCTTCTCCTTTGCAGCATTCTTAAGCTTCTATCACATGGGTAAGGAACTTAAGGACGGAGCGCTTGTGGCTGACAGATCGGGCAGAGAATTCCAGATCAAGGATGATGCGTGGGTGCTTGAAGAATTCCTTAAGCTTAAGGATGCTTCGGACGAGACACTTGCTTCTGAGATAATCGGAAATGAGAAGATGTGGGATAATTCACTTAAGGAGCTTCCGGGATTTAAAGAGACTGTGATCGACGACCTTAAGCTCATTGCAGACAAGGGTATGTATGAGGCAATGAAGGAGATTGCCGGATAACGGGCATAAGGAGCAGTATAAATGAAATACATTAAGATTCATCCATCGGACAATGTGGCGGTCGCTCTTGAGGATCTGTCACCGGGTGAGAAAATCGAATTAGATGACATTAGTGTCATCACTAAGGAAAAAATAGGAAGAGGTCATAAAGTTGCGCTCTGTGATATAGCCAAAAATGACGCAATAGTAAAATACGGCAATCAGATAGGGATCGCATCGGAGGATATTGCCGCAGGAAGCTTTGTACATGTTCATAATGTTAAGACTGCTCTGTCGGAGGAGGGAACCTATGAGTATGTGCCTGTAAGCTATAAGCTTCCCAATGTATCGGGAAGAACCTTCATGGGCTATAAGAGAGCCAAGGGTAAGGTAGGCATAAGGAATGAGCTGTGGATAATTCCTACGGTAGGCTGTGTTAATTCCATAGCCGAGAGGCTTGTTAAAGAGAATCAACATCTGGTTAAGGGCTCGGTGGAGGGTCTGTATACATTCACTCATCCCTTCGGATGCTCCCAGATGGGAGACGATCATGCCACTACTAAAAAGGTGCTTGCATCCCTGGTACATCATCCCAACGCAGGGGGTGTGCTGGTATTGTCACTGGGCTGCGAGAACCTGACATCCGATCAGTTCAAGGAAGAGTTAAGAGAGTGGAACGGAGACAGGGTCAAGTTCCTTACATGTCAGGATGTGGAGGATGAGATAGAAGAGGGCAGCAGGCTTCTTAAGGAGCTGGCAGAGTATGCCGGCAGTGCCAAGAGAGAAGAGATAGATGCCTCAGAGCTGATAGTAGGCATGAAATGCGGCGGCTCTGACGGCTTATCGGGAATAACAGCCAATCCCACCGTCGGAAGATTCTCAGACAGACTTATAGCGATGGGAGGGTCTACGGTGCTTACAGAGGTTCCGGAGATGTTCGGAGCGGAGTCCATTCTTTTTAACCGCTGTACTGATGCGGAGACCTTCGAAAAGGCCGTTGCAATGGTAGACAGATTCAAGAAATACTTCACCGATCACGGTCAGGTTGTGTATGAGAATCCAAGCCCCGGCAATAAGGCGGGCGGCATCACGACCTTGGAGGATAAGTCCTGCGGCTGTGTGCAGAAGGGCGGAAGCGCACCGGTGGTGGATGTGCTTGAATATGCAGACCCCATTAAGAAAAAGGGGCTTTCGCTTCTGTCGGGACCCGGCAATGACATGGTATCCACAACCGATCTTACTGCGTCCGGAGTTCATCTGATATTGTTTACAACCGGAAGAGGCACTCCGTTCGGTGCGCCGGCGCCTACAGTTAAGATATCTACCAATACCGCGCTGTATGAGAAGAAAAAGGGCTGGATAGACTTCAATGCCGGTACGGTTGCGGAAGGCGAGGAGACGCTCGATGAGGCAGGCGAGAGATTGCTGGAATATGTCTTAAGAGTGGCAAGCGGTGAGAAGACCAAGCAGGAACAGGGCGGATACAGAGAGATATCCATATTCAAGGACGGAGTAACTTTATAAAGATAGCAATTGTAATACAGAATTCATAAGGATTAGGCAAGAAGGAGGAATGTAAAATGAAGGAATTATTCAATCTTAAGGACAGAGTGGCTATAGTAACGGGCTGCTCAACGGGACTTGGAGTACAGATGGCCAAGGCTCTGGCAAATCAGGGATGTAATATTGTGGCACTAGCCAGACGCCAGGAGCTTATCGAGCAGGTAGCCAAAGAGATAGCCGATGAGTACAAGGTTAAGACCCTTGCGGTAAGATGCGACATTACAGATACGGATATGGTAGAGGCCGCAGTGGACACGGTACTTAAGGAATTCGGTAAGATCGATATCCTTATCAATAATGCGGGAACAGGCGGCATTACTCCGGCAGAGGATGTGCCGGATGAGATGTTCTATAACGAGATGAACATTGATCTCTTCGGAACCTTCAAGATGGCCAGATCGGTAGCTAAGAAGGCAATGATCCCCGCCGGATACGGACGGATCATCAACATTGCATCAATGTACGGTCTTGTAGGTAACAAGATAGCGGCATCATCTCCCTATCATGCAGCAAAGGGCGGTGTGGTCAACCTTACAAGAGCACTTGCATGTGAGTGGGGAAAGTACGGTATCACCGTTAATTCCATCTGTCCCGGCTACTTCATGACTCCTCTTACCGAAGAGACGCTTAATTCAGACTTCTTCAAGGAGTACTCTAAGGGTGCGATCCCCATGGAGCGCTACGGAGTCGAGGGTGAGCTTGACAGTGCGGCGGTATTCCTTTCATCACCGGCATCAAGCTATGTGACAGGCGTTGCGCTTCCCGTAGACGGCGGCTACACCTCAATGTAATATAATTCTTATCTGCCTCAGGGCATGAGCGGAAAAAGAACGTACCGGCTTCACGCAACCTGTGGCTAATAACATAACGAAAATGCATATGGTATATATCCCTTTACGGGTCGCCGCCAACGGCATCCATGCCGTGGGGCGGCTTGGAAGTACATCCCTGTACTTCCATCCCTTGTTTACTTAGCATTTTCTATGTTATTACGCCTCGGTCGAAAGTGAATCCGGTACGTTCTTTTTCCACTCATGCCATGCAGATATCCGCAATGAGCAGGTGGGATAAATATAATACACCCGCATGTCCTTTAGGTGAGGCTTAGTATTATTTAAAAATGCGTATTTATACAGGGCAAAAGGCACATGGATGTGCCTTTTAGCCGACCCATCGCATGGATGCGATTGGAGGCGGCCCGTATAAAGCCTGTATTTTAAGCGCATTTTTATAATAATACTTGCCGAGCCGGATCGGACTGCGGGTGTATTATGTTTGTCATCACCTGCTCGCTCAGATAAGAATTATTATGTGGATGTTGTGAAAAAGTGAAAAAGATAGTAAAATAAAAAGGATTATGTGAATTGAATGAGAGGATACTGAAATGACACTTAGCAAGAAGCCCGTGACGGGTATGAAAGATATATTACCGCAGGAGATGCGCATCAGGGATTATGTGATAGGCGTGATACAGCAGACGTATGCTGACTTCGGTTTTACACATATAGAGACTCCGTGTGTGGAGAATATAGCCAACTTGAACTGTAAGGCAGGTGGCGAGAACGAGAAGTTAATATTCAGGATACTTAAGAGGGGCGAGAAGCTGAATCTTGCGGATGCACAGACAGAGGATGATGTGACCGATTTAGGACTAAGATATGATCTTACGGTTCCGCTTGTTAGATTCTATTCCAATAATGCCTCCAATCTTCCGAGTCCCTTTAAGGCATTACAGATAGGGCCGGTGTGGAGAGCTGACAGACCACAGAGAGGGCGCTACAGACAATTCTATCAGTGCGATATTGATATTCTCGGAGAGGCATCGGATCTTGCCGAGATCGAACTTATAACCGCCACAACGACTGTCCTGGGCAAGCTTGGGTTTAAGAACTTTGTCATAAGGCTTAATGACAGAAGAGTACTTAAGGCTATGGCAGCGTATGCCGGCTTTGAGGAAAAGGCTTATGACGAGGTATTCATTATCCTTGACAAGATGGACAAGATAGGGATGGACGGCGTTAAAGAGGAACTCATCGGTGCAGGATATGCCGAGGAGTCGGCGATTAGATATCTTGAGCTTTTTAAGCTTGTACAGGATGACAGAGACGGTGCTCTTAAGATGATAGCCGAAAAGCTGGGAGAGTATCTTGATAAAGAGGTAAGTGACGGCCTTAATGAGATAATTGAAAGCGTGGAGACAGCCAAGTCCGCCGCGTTCTCTGTTGAATTTGATCCTACTCTTGTACGGGGAATGAGTTATTATACCGGTCCGATCTTCGAAGTCTCCATGCCGGAATTCGGAGGAAGCTGCGGCGGAGGCGGCAGATATGACGAAATGGTGAATAAGTTCACCGGACAGAGTGTTCCTGCCTGCGGATTCTCGATAGGCTTTGAGAGGATAGTCATGCTTCTGCTTGAGAATGACTACAGGATTCCTGATGAGAAGGAGAAGGTTGCGTTCCTTATAGAGAAGGGTATGCCTTCCGACAGGATGAGCGCTATCATGAAGGAAGCCGGAATGCTTCGCGCACAGGGCAAGCAGGTCATGGTCTCACGTATGAATAAGAATAAAAAGTTCCAGAGAACACAGCTTGAGGAACAGGGCTATACTGAATTTAAGGATTTCTACAGAGAGGAACTTAAGCACTGATGGGACGATCCTTAGACAGAGGCGGCAAGATAAGACCAAAAAAGCACAACATATCCATGGATCACAAGGAGTTCATAAAGCTCATCCCTATATGGCTTGACGGAAAGCTGGATGGTAAGAGAGGCGGAAGATTCTTAGAGCATATGGAGAATTGTAAGGAGTGCCGTGAGGAGCTTCATATACAGTATCTTGTGAAGGAAGGAACGGCAAGACTTGAAAGCGGAATGAGCTTCAATCTGGATAAAGAGCTGTCGGAGAAGGTGACTGCGTACAAAAAAAAGCTAAAGCGTAAGCACACCGAGAATGTGATCATATACTGGATGGAGGCTATTGCGGGAGCCGCTATCATCTTCATCCTCGTATTGGTATTCATCCTTATGTAGTTATAGGCAGATTGACAGGGATGATCGGATTGTTAGGGAATAAATATGAGTAAATTGATGCTTATAGACGGGCATAGTATAGTGAACAGGGCTTTCTACGGTGTGCCGGAGCTTACCAATGAGTCCGGTCTGCATGTCAATGCCATATACGGTTTTCTTAATATACTCTTCAAGCTTATGGATGATGAAAAACCGGACTATCTCTGTGTGGCATTCGATATGAGTGCACCCACATTCAGACATGAGAGATATCCGGAATATAAGGGTACACGTAAGCCTATGCCGGAGGAACTTAAGGAGCAGGTGCCTGTACTTAAGGATGTGCTTACGGCTATGGATATAACCATAGTCACTCATGAGGGCTGGGAAGCGGACGATATCCTTGGTTCGCTTGCGAGAAAGGCTGAGAGCGAGGACATGGAGGTAAGCCTTGTGTCCGGAGACAGGGATCTTCTGCAGATAGCATCGGATAAGGTTAAGATCGTGTTGCCTAAGACCAAGGGCGGCAAGACCGAGGTGGAGATGTATCACACTAAGGATGTGATAGATAAGTATCAGGTCCCTCCTGTGGGAATAATAGAGCTTAAGGCCCTTATGGGAGATTCCTCGGATAATATTCCGGGTG
>DGII01000025.1 GCA_002393095.1 Lachnospiraceae bacterium UBA3826
TACGGACAGAATGCACTTAAGCATTCGATCGAGGTCGCCCAGTTATCGGGGCTTCTGGCTTCCGAGCTCGGACTCGATGTAAGAGTAGCCAAGAGGGCAGGCTTACTGCATGATATAGGTAAGTCTGTAGACCATGAGATGGAAGGCTCGCACGTACAGTTAGGTGTCGAACTCTGTAGGAAGTATAAGGAATCGGCACTTGTTATCAATGCCGTTGAGTCACATCACGGTGATGTAGAGCCCACTTCACTCATTGCATGTCTGGTACAGGCTGCGGATGCTATTTCGGCTGCAAGACCCGGTGCCAGAAGAGAGACGCTTGAGACATATACAAGCCGTCTTCGTCAGTTAGAAGAGATATCCAACAGTTTCAAGGGTGTAGAGAAATCATTTGCCATTCAGGCCGGTAGAGAGGTTCGTATAATGGTAGTTCCGGAACAGGTATCGGATGCCGATATGGTTCTTCTTGCAAGAGATATATCTAAGCAGATAGAAGAACAGATGGAGTATCCGGGACAGATCAAGGTTAATGTAATACGTGAATCACGAGTTACGGATTACGCCAAGTAAGTTAAAGGAGTCGCAGTTGCGGCTCCTTTTTTTATTTCAGTTATTGGAGGGCAAAAAAAACCTTGCATATAACGGCGGCATATTGTAGAATGTAAGGGCTGATAATTGTATACAATTATACAAAGGAGACGGATATGAAGTCATACAAGGAAATGACAAGAGAAGAATTACAGACTCTGTCAGAGGAGCTTAAGAAGGAGTACATTGATGCAAAGGGTAAGGGCTTAAGCCTTAATATGGCAAGAGGTAAGCCGGCAGCAACCCAGCTTAACATGAGTATGGGACTCTTGGATGCATTCAATTCAAGTGTAGATCCGGTGACGCCCTCCGGAATAGATACACGCAACTACGGAGAGCTTGTAGGTATACCGGAGGCTCAGAAGCTTATGGCAGATATGATGGGAGCGCCCTATGAGAATGTATTTGTATTCGGTAATGCTTCTCTGCCCATTATGTATGATACCGTATCCAGATCATATACATTCGGTGTCAACGGCTCCACACCATGGTGTAAGCTGCCAAAGGTTAAGTTCTTATGCCCGGTTCCCGGATATGACAGACATTTTGCCATTACAGAGCTTTTCGGGATAGAGATGATAAATATCCCGATGGATGAGAACGGCCCGGATATGAAGCTTGTGAAGGAATATGTGGAGAAGGATGATACGGTCAAGGGTATCTGGTGTGTGCCCAAGTATTCTAACCCCGCGGGTATCACATACTCGGATGAAGTTGTAAGAGCATTCGCTTCCTTAAGACCGGCAGCGGAGGACTTCAGGATATACTGGGATAATGCTTATGCGGTACATGACCTGTATGATGAGGGCGATGTGCTGTTAGATATCATCGGTGAGTGTGAGAAGGCAGGCAATCCCGACATGGTATTCGAATTCTGCTCTACCTCCAAGATAAGTTTCTCAGGTGCGGGAATTGCAGCTATGGCTTCATCCAAGAAGAATCTTGAATGGGTCAAGAAGACAATGTCTATCCAGACTATCGGCTATGATAAGATGAATCAGTACAGGCATGTGCTTTATTTTAAGAATCTTGACGGGATCAAGTCCCATATGCGCAAGCATGCGGATATAATGCGTCCCAAGTTCGAAGCGGTTCTTAACTGCTTCGATAATGAGCTTGGTGAGCTTAAGGAGCTTGTATCCTATACAAGACCCAAGGGGGGATACTTCATATCCTTTAATGCCATGCCGGGTACAGCTAAGAAGATCGTAGCTATGTGTAAGGAAGCCGGAGTGACGCTGACCGGAGCCGGGGCAACTTATCCCTACGGTAAGGACCCTGAGGATTCCAACATAAGGATAGCGCCTTCCTTCCCCGATGCGGATGAGATGAGAATGGCTGCCGAGATATTCGTCCTATGTGTTAAGATCGCGTCAGTTGAGAAGCTGATGGAAGAAAAATAAAAAAATTTTTTAACAATATCTAGTGGACATAACTTAACTGTTCAACGACATGTTGTGGAAAATGCCAATAAACCCAGTAAAATAGCGCATTTGCGAGAAAAATCACCGTTGCATTTTGTAAATTTCATGGGTATAATGATACGGTACGATTTCCTCATTTGAAGAGGGGAGAATAGGGGTTTTTGGTGTAATGCAGAAAGAGATTGATTCTTTCATATCCTATTTACATAACGTTAAGAAGACTTCAGATAATACAGTTCTTTCTTATCAACGTGATTTAAAGAAGCTTCGTACATTTCTCGAAGAAAAAGGTATCAGAAGCACATTGGATATAACGGAAGCGGTTCTTAAGGACTATGTGAAGAGTATGTCCGATGCAGGCTTTAAGCCCGCCACAATTTCCAGAAGTATCGCCTCGGTGAAGGCATGGTATCATTATATGACCTCTAACGGAATGGTCACATCGGATATATCTGTCGGACTGAAGGCACCCAGGATAGAGAAGAAGTTGCCTGAGATAATGACTCTCACGGAGGTTAATTCACTTTTGGATCAGCCTAAGGGAGACTCTCCCAAGGAGATAAGGGATAAGGCCATGCTGGAGCTGCTGTATGCGACAGGCATCAGAGTATCGGAGCTTATAGGACTTAAGGTGACGGATATCAATCTGCAGAGCGGAATGATAGTCTGCAGGGATTCCCACAAGGAGAGAGTGATTCCCTTCGGAAGTACGGCCAAGAACGCCATCGTAAGGTACTTAAATGACAGCAGAGACAAGCTTGTAGGAGATGGCAAGGCAGATACGCTTTTTGTTAATTGTTCTGGTGAAGAGATGAGCAGGCAGGGCTTCTGGAAGC
>DGII01000086.1 GCA_002393095.1 Lachnospiraceae bacterium UBA3826
AGAGCGATACCCGGTACGACACTCATAAGCGTAGCGAGCTTAAGGGTATCACCAATTCGATGGTGAAGGTCAATAAGGATGCTCCTCTGTATAAGATCGAGTCATCTCCGGAATCCCGTGAATTCATAATTGGATTAAAAGAAGAGTCAAGGATATTGCAGAATACCATTATGTCCGTAGTGGGCAATGCAGGTAACGGCAATATCGATGGCAAAATAGCCTATTCGTCTGATGAAAGCATCGCCTCGGCAAAGTATGTGGGTGATGAGAATTCCGGCCTCACTATGGATACCGAGGTGGGAGCAGACGGATCTGTCAGCTATATCAATAAGGAGGTTCCGGCATATGATATTGAGGTTCAGTCCCTTGCATCAGCACAGGTCAATATGGGTAAGTATCTTCCGAAGGACAGACTGGATATTGCGCCGGGTGATTATACCTTCGATATGACCGTGAACGGTCAGGGATATGAGTTCCAGTACACCATCAGGGAGGATGATACCAACTTCGACATACAGAACAGATTAAGCCGACTCATCAATAATTCGGGCATACATCTGGTATCCAATGTGGATGAAGACGGTGAGGGCAATGCCAGTCTTCGCATTGAGTCTGCACAGGTGGGCATACATTACGGTGAGAACAGCAGAGTCTTCAATATATCAGATCCTACGGACAGAGCCATAGGAACGGGCTCGGTAGAGTACTTCGGCATAGATTATGTGGCTAGAGAAGCATCCAATGCACACTTCTTTGTCAACGGCACAGAGGCAGAGGCTTCTTCCAATACCTTCATATTGGAGAAGAACTATGAAGTCACACTTAACGGCGTAAGCCCGGCTGAAGGAATCGGGGCGACCATAGGAGTTAAGCCCGATACGGAAGCGGCTGTTGAGAATATAAGCAATCTTATAGGCGGGTATAATCAGTTCATGGAGAAGATGGCGGCCTACAGTGGCACCATGGCACGTTCGAGCGCACTGTCTGCCGAGATGTACAGTATAGCCGGATTATACAGCGCCGGTATGGATAAGATGGGTATCACTCTCGGAGAAGACGGTACCATGAGTATAGATAAGGATAAGCTAAGCAACGCTATCCTGTCGGAAGATGCGGGTGACAATGTCAATACCCTTAAGGAATTCTCGAATGCCATGATGCGCAAGTCAAGACAGGTATCGCTTAATCCCATATCCTACGTGGATAAGACGGTGGTAGAGTACAAGAATCCCGGCAAGACCTTCTCGAATCCCTACACATCAAGCGCATATGCGGGACTTATGTTCAATTCGTATTGTTAAAAAAAGATGTTGACGAGGCAGTAACACTATGGTATAGTGTACAGGCAAGACGTAACGTCTTTTTTTTGTGCTGTATTTTTTTCAGCGCAGGGTTGCAGTTATATGAAAGGATGAAAGAGATATGCGTACTAAGATCACATTAGCATGCACAGAGTGCAAGCAGCGCAATTACAATACTACGAAGGATAAGAAGACACATCCCGACAGAATGGAGACTAAGAAGTATTGCAGATTCTGTAAGGCTCATACCTTACATAAGGAGACAAAGTAATGGCAGATTCCGCTAAAGAGAACAAGGTTAGCTTTTTTGATGGTGTTAAGGCCGAGTGGAATAAGATAATATGGCCCGCCAAGGACCAGCTCACCAAGCAGACCATAGCTGTCATCGCAGTTACGGTGGTGGTCGGTGTGATAATTTCGTTACTTGATACTGCTCTGCAGTATGGAGTTAATCTACTTTCTACTATGTGAGGGTGAAAAATGTCAGAAGCTAATTGGTATGTTGCTCATACATATTCAGGGTATGAGAATAAAGTTAAGGCCGATCTGGACAAGACCATTGCCAATCGCGGACTTGAAGAGCAGATACTTGAGGTTCGTGTGCCTATGCAGGATGTGGTGGAAGTCAAGAACGGTGCACGTAAGACGGTACAGAAGAAGATGTTCCCCGGCTATGTGCTCATCAACATGATAATGAATGATGACACATGGTATGTAGTGAGGAACACAAGAGGAGTTACGGGATTCGTTGGTCCCGGAAGCAAGCCTGTACCATTATCGGATGCTGAGATGAAGCCTCTCGGTATCAAGACGGAGAATGTCACCATTGACTTCGAGGAAGGTGATTCCATCGTGGTTGTGGCAGGCCCCTGGAAGGATACTATCGGTGTGGTTCAGCGTATCGATCACGGTAAGCAGACTGCTACCATCAATGTAGAGCTGTTCGGTCGTGAGACTCCGGTCGAGATCGGGTTTGAAGAAGTTAGAAAGATGATTTGATGTCCGGTGGACATCAAATGGGAGCGTTACGAGCGCCATGTGCGAGTGCGACCCGGGGCCTTGGAGAGTCAAGAGCCTTCATTTTCTATACATAAATCAGTGGAAGGGCACCTATAACCCGTACCACAATCTATTATTATAGGAGGAGCCAATCATGGCAAAAAAAGTAGAAGGTTACATTAAGTTGCAGATTCCCGCCGGCAAGGCAACACCGGCACCCCCGGTTGGACCCGCACTTGGTCAGCACGGTGTCAACATCGTAGAATTCACCAAGCAGTTCAACGCAGTGACAGCAGATAAGGGTGATATGATCATCCCTGTTGTTATCACAGTCTATGCTGACAGAAGCTTCAGCTTCATCACCAAGACTCCGCCCGCAGCCGTTCTTCTTAAGAAGGCCTGCAATATCAAGTCAGGTTCGGGTGTACCGAACAAGACTAAGGTAGCTACCATCTCTAAGGATAAGGTAAGAGAGATAGCAGAGCTTAAGATGCCTGACTTAAATGCCGCATCAATAGAAGCAGCTATGAGTATGATAGCAGGTACGGCCAGAAGTATGGGAATAACGGTTGAGGACTAATACGGAGGATTAACAGATGAAGCATGGTAAGAAGTATAGCGAAGCTGCCAAGGCAGTAGATCGCGCAGTACAGTATGAGCCCGCAGAGGCTATCAGCATAGTTAAGAAGACAGCTACAGCCAAGTTCGATGAGACGGTAGAACTTCACATCCGTACAGGTTGTGACGGTCGTCACGCAGATCAGCAGATTCGTGGCGCTGTTGTTCTTCCCAACGGAACAGGTAAGACTGTAAGAGTCCTTGTATTCGCCAAGGGAACAAAGCTCGATGAGGCACAGGCAGCAGGAGCCGATTACGTAGGCGGAGAGGAACTCATCCCCAAGATCCAGAATGATGGATGGTTTGATTTCGACGTAGTTGTTGCCACACCCGACATGATGGGTGTCGTAGGTCGTCTCGGTAAGGTGCTCGGACCTAAGGGACTTATGCCCAACCCCAAGGC
>DGII01000088.1 GCA_002393095.1 Lachnospiraceae bacterium UBA3826
CCGGCCTATAATGAGTCGGAGAATATAGGGAATGTTATAGAAGAATGGTATCCCGTGATCGAGAGACATTCCGGTGACGGCAGGTCAAGACTTGTGATACTGGATGACGGAAGCAGGGATGATACGCTCGATATAGCGAAATCATATGTGGCCAGACTTGAGTATCTTGAAGCTGTAACAAGGGAGAATTCAGGACACGGAGCCACGATATATTTCGGATATCAGTATGCCATAGAAAGCGGAGCTGACTTCGTGTTCCAGACGGATTCTGATGGTCAGACATTGGCATCGGAATTCGAAGCTATGTGGAATGACAGATATGACAATGATGTCATAATAGGAGACAGGACCAACAGGCAGGACGGGATATCGAGGAGATTTGTATCGGGATGCTTAAAGCATATGGTCGAGATGATATTTTCGGTGAAGATATCCGATACCAACACTCCCTACAGACTTATGAGCCGGCCTGCTCTGCAGACAGCCATAGAGTATATCCCTTCGGAATACAGCCTTACCAATGTAGGTCTGACAGCGGTATGTGCAGGTATGGCATCCGGTAAGGCGGGAGAGGATAAAAGGATAAAACTTAAGTTCATGCCCATAACCTTCAGACCCAGACAGGGCGGGAAGAACAGTATCAATATCATTAAGATAGCTAAGCTTGGAGCGAAAGCTTTAGGGGAGCTTATCAGGATCAGGAATAAGCTTTACATATGAGTACCTTAAACCTTAAGAGAAAAATTAATAAAGCCCATGCCGTAATGACCTTTATCATGGCATGTGCATTCTATACAATACTGATCGCCTCGCAGAAGATAGTGCCCTTTGGTGATAATACATGGATATCCTTTGATATGAAGCGTCAGTATGTGGACTTTTATGCATATTTTAAGTCAGTTCTGGCGGGCGATAATAATATATTCTATTCCTTTGATACGGCTCTGGGCGCGGGAGTTATAGGGTTGTGTGTATATTATCTTACAAGTCCCTTTCTTTTTATCCTTGCCTTTTTTAAGGCAAAGGCATTGCCTTTGGGTATAAGCATAGTCATAGGACTTAAGCTGGCAGCCTCGGCTGTAACCTTCGATCTTATGCTGCAGAAGCTATGCGGCAAAAGCGCGTACATATGCTCTTTGTCATATGCCTTCTGTGCATATATGCTCTCCAATGCGATGAATCTAATGTGGCTTGATGTGCTCATCATGCTTCCTGTGGTTATCCTGATGACGGAGCACCTCATCCATGAGGGGCGGCTGTTAGGATATACCGTATCAGTTGCCCTGATTCTGTATCTTAATTATTACATTGCATATATTCTGCTGATCTTTGTATTACTATGGTCTATTGCAAGACTTTTTGCCGAAAAAGACAGGAATCCGCAGGAGGTGATATTAAGACTCGGTATTGCAACAGGGGGTGGGATAGGAATAGATGCCTTCATACTGTTGCCTACATTCATCGAGCTTTTTAACAGTCCCAAGGATATTTTTGAGTATGGTCTTAGAGCCGAAGCAAGCAATTTAAGTCCTGTACAGATAGTCACCAAGATGTTCTCATTGTCGTATGACTCGCTGGAGATATATTGGGGAAAGCCTCTTATATTCTGCGGAGTGACAATGATCACTCTGTCCATCCTGTATTTTCTTAATAAGAGGATAGGCATAAGGGAGAAGCTGTCTATGGGCTTTCTGCTGCTTGTGCTTGCGATATCTTTTGCACTGGATGATATTAATATCATGTGGCACGCCGGGATGGAACCTTCGGGCTATCCTTACAGGGAAGCGATCCTTTTTGTATTCGTCATGCTTATCTGCGCCTGCAGATCTCTTAAGGAGCTCAGAGACGGAACGGATATTAAGAGCTATATACTGCTTGCGGTAATCATGGCATCAGCGCTTATCTGGATAAAGATAAGCCCGGCTGCCTATATGGATGACAGTAAGCTTATATTCAATGCCATAGTGACATGTGTCTCTGTTATTCTCGTTTTTCTCCTTAGCAGGGTAGGAAGCGGGAAGCTAGCATTAGCCGTAACAGCTTTAATTATGCTTGTTCAGACTGCGGATCTTGGCCTTAACGGAGTGTATATATACCGCATGGAATCCATGATGGGAGAGAAGAGCTCGGAATTCTCCGACAGTGTTGACAGGATTGGAAGTGCGGTGGAGGATATTAAAGGTATGAATCCCGGATTCTACAGGATGGAGACATGGACACCGAGACAGCAGAACGATGCAATGATGCATGATTATAAGGGTATAACCCACTACAGCTCTGCGGGGCTTACATATGTAAGATTCTTCCTTCAGAAGATGGGGTATAATGATGATGGTCTGTATACGGATTATGGCCACGATAATACAGAGACGGCAGATTCTCTTTTGGGTATAAGATACCTTATGACAGACAGTGCACATGGCTTCAGGATGCATAAGGACTATGAGCTTGTAAGAGACGGAGAGGTGCAGGTATATGAGAATCCGTATGCTCTTCCGGTTGCAGTCGGAGTTTACCGGGAGATGAGCGGAGAGACCCTGGACCCTTTCTCTTTGCAGGAGGATATATACGGAAGACTCTCAGGTGAACCTGTGGATTTATTCATTCCTGCCAATGTACATGAGACAGAAAGTGATGCAGGCCGCCCCATAAGAGAGTATCGTGTTATCGCCGAGGCGGATGGCGAGATGTACTTTTATATGTCAGATCTGATAGGCTCATACAGTAATCTGGAGATATACTACAATAATGAGTTCCTCACATATTATGGCAATGATTCATGTCTTAAGGTGCTTAATCTGGGATATTATGAAAAGGGTGATTTCTTCATGGTGCATGTTAAGGCTGATGATTCAAGCAATTTCGGGGAAGGATTCTTTGTTACGGAGGATACGGAAGCATTACATGATGCGTATGATGCGACCATTATGCGTCATGCCGATGTACAGGGCATATCTGCTTCAAAACTTGCAATGACTCTTGATAGCGCATATACTGTAGGAGATGATTTAAGCGGAGAGGTGGGAGTATTCACTACCATTCCCTATGAAAAGGGCTGGAAGGTCGAGGTATCGGGTGTTAAGACAGAGCCTGTAGAGGTATATGACGCACTTATGTATATTCCGGTTACGAAGGCCATACAGCAGGCAGAGCTCGGACCGGGTGAGGATATAAGGATAGAATTAAGCTATGTTCCGGAGGGATTCTATCTTGGAGTTGTGGTAAGCATTCTGTCAATAGCGGGTATAATCCTGATGGCCTCCATCCGTAAGGGCGAAGCGGGCTTTTTCGGAGATTCGGAGGATTTGGAGGATGATGAATCACTTTACTCAATTCCGGTGACGGACAACAGAGAAGGACATGAATGATGATAAGGAATAATCTACACGGCTCGGTGATAATAACATACAGATGTAATGCACACTGTAATATGTGTGATTGCTTTAAGGACCCTACCCGACCGGAGGAAGAGATAGATCTTGATACACTGAGTAAGCTTCCGGATATGGCTTTCACCAATATTACGGGAGGAGAGCCTTTTATCCGTAAGGATATTAAGGATATAGTGAGTCTGCTTTATAAGAAGACTCCGAGGATAGTGATATCCACCAACGGATACTTTACAGACAGGATAATAGACCTGTGTGAGACCTTCCCCCAGATTGGAATAAGAATATCCATAGAGGGTCTTGAGAAGACCAATAATGCCATAAGAGGTCTTCCTGATGGCTTTAACAGAGGCTATGGAACACTTCGTAAGCTGGTTGAGATGGGTCATAAGGACGTGGGATTCGGGATGACGGTACAGGATCTTAATTGCGAGGATCTCCTGCCGTTATATCATATGGCCTGTGACCTTGATATGGAATTCGCAACAGCCACTCTTCATAACAGCTTCTATTTCCGTAAGACGGATAATAAGATAGATGATAAATACAAGGTTTCCAAGGCATTTGAGGGTCTTATCAATGAGCTTTTGCAGAGCAAGAGCCCTAAGAAATGGGGAAGGGCATACTTTAATCACGGACTTATCAATTACATATACGGAAGAGAGAGACTTCTTCCCTGTGAGATGGGGACCAACGGCTTTTTCCTCGATCCCTACGGTAATGTACTGCCCTGCAACGGTTCTACTGAGAAGATGTCCATGGGTAATCTTCATGATAACACGTGGGAAGAGATATGGAACGGAGAGCAGGCTGCCAAAGTAAGAGAGCAGGTTAAGCACTGCGAGAAGAACTGCTGGATGATAGGCTCGGTGTCGCCGGCTATGAAGCAGAGGATATGGATACCCGGCTGGTGGGTCATAAAGCATAAGATCTTTAAGGGCGGGCACTACAGCTTAGAGGAGAACGACTTTATCAACGATAAAGAGTGATATGATAATATATTCCAAAAGGTAAAGGAGACAGAATATATGCTTAATAACAAGACAATACTGGTAACGGGAGGAACGGGTTCCTTCGGCAAGTGTTTTACGAAATATGTGCTTACGCATTATGATCCCAAGAAGATCATCATATATTCAAGAGATGAATATAAGCAGTTCATCATGCAGAATGATATGAAGGAATATGCAGACAAGCTCAGATTTTTCATAGGAGATGTCAGGGATAAGGAGAGACTTTCAAGGGCGCTTTCCGGAGTTGATTATGTGGTTCATGCAGCGGCACTTAAGCAGGTACCGGCTTGTGAATATAACCCTAACGAGGCTATCAAGACCAATATACACGGGGCTATGAATGTGATAGACGCAGCCCTTGATTCAGGCAGTGTGAAGAAGGTGGTGGCTCTTTCTACGGATAAGGCGGTCAATCCTGTCAATCTCTACGGAGGAACGAAGCTTGTGTCCGATAAGCTCTTCATCGCTGCTAATGCATATACCGGCACGAAGGATATTAACTTCTCCATAGTACGTTACGGTAATGTAGCGGGAAGCAGAGGCAGTGTCATTCCCTTTTTCAATAACATCATTAAAAACGGCGGCAAAGAGCTCCCCATCACGGACTATCGTATGACCAGATTCTGGATAAGCTTAGAGCAGGGAGTGGAGCTTGTGATAAAGGCCCTGACGGAAGCACGGGGAGGAGAGACCTTCATAAGCAAGATACCGTCATTTAAGATAACTGATCTTGCCAAGGCCATGCTTCCTGATTGTGAGATGCCGGAGGTCGGTATCAGAGAGGGGGAGAAGCTCCATGAGATAATGGTAACTGTGGAGGATTCTCTCACAACATATGAGTATGATAAGCACTTCATAGTATATCCACAGATGACATGGAATGACAGGCAGCAGCCCATCCCCGGAGGTAAGCCGGTTAAGCAGGGATTCTCATACAGTTCCGGCAACAATACCGAATGGCTTACTGTGGAGCAGATAAAAGAACTGCTTAAGGGTGTGGATTTGGAGAAGTAGACACAGGTGGAGAAAAACGTGGAGAGAATACCTGCAATAGAGGGCGGAAAGCCTGTCAGAGAAAAAAAGCTGTACTACGGTCATCAGTATCTTGATGATGCGGATTATAAAGCGGTTGAGGATGTACTTAAGTCGGATTACTTAACGTGCGGTCCCAAGATTACGGAGCTTGAAGACAAACTATGTAAGATCACGGGCGCAAAGCATGCGGTAGTATGCAGTAACGGTACTGCTGCGCTTCATATAGCAGCCATGGCTGCAGGACTTAAGGAGGGTGATGAGCTTATCACCACGCCAATTACATTCGCTGCCAGTGCCAATTGTGCCCTGTATGTGGGAGCAAGACCGGTATTTGCCGATATCGATCCCGAGACATATAATATCGATCCGGAATCCGTCCTAAGCCATATAAGTGACAGGACCAAAGCGATAGTCGGTGTGGACTATACGGGACAGGCATGTGACTGGGACAGGCTTAAAGAGATCGCAAAGGATAAAGGTATCACACTTATAGAGGATGCGGCGCATTCCATAGGAACCTTGTATAAGGGCCGACCGGTGGGTTCGATCGCGGATATGACCACGTTCTCCTTTCATCCTGTTAAGACAGTGACAGGCGGTGAGGGTGGTGCCGTACTTACGGATGATGATAAGCTTTATGAGAAGCTTATACTCTACAGAGCTCATGGTATTACAAGAGATAAGGGACTTATGGAGAATGAGCCCGATGGACCATGGTACTATGAACAGGTAGAACTTGGATACAACTATCGTATGACGGATATTCAGGCAGGTCTGCTTATAAGCCAGCTTGATAAGCTTCAAGCCTTCAAGGAAAGACGCAGGGCGATTGTAAGCAGGTATGATGCGGCGTTCTCCGGTATCGACGGCCTTATAGTACAGAAGGAGATTCCGGAATCCGATACCTGCAGGCATCTGTATATATTAAGACTTGACAGTAAAAAGCTTAAGATAGACAGAAGGAAGTTCTTTGATGCAATGGGGGCGGAGGGTATATGCTGTAATGTACATTATATACCTGTGTACTACTTCCCGTATTATAAGAGGCTCGGATATGAGAGAGGCTTGTGCCCCAATGCCGAAGCTCTGTACGAGGAGATATTGTCACTTCCCCTTTACTATGGCTTAAGTGATGATGAACAGAGCGATGTGATAGAAGCGGTTAAGAAGCTTATTGATTATTATCATATTTGAGAATGAAGCACAAGCATTAAAGATGCTATGGCTCGGCATGGAGGATAGTATGGATAATAATAGAGCAGGTGAAAGGATATATGATTTCACTGTCAGGATATTTCCATATCTAAGAAGTATCACGGGTAAAGGAGTCAGAGATACATTAAGGGATATTGAGGAATATATTAATATGCCGGAAGAAGGATATGAGCCTCCCAGATTGAACATACACGAGATCCCCACGGGAACACAGGTCTTTGACTGGACTGTTCCCAAAGAATGGGTAATCAGAGAGGCTTATATAGAGAATGATAAGGGCGATCATATTATAGATATAAAGGATAACAATCTGCATGTTCTGGGGTACTCGCTTCCCGTAGATGAGTGGGTTAAGCTGGATGAGTTAAAAAAACACATCTATGTTGAAGAAGGACAGCCGGATGTGATCCCTTATGTCACGTCATATTATAAGGAACGCTTCGGATTCTGCATGTCGAAGAACATGCGAGATTCTCTTCCTGATGGTAAATATCACATGTATATTGACAGTGAGCTTATAGATGGAAGCCTTACATATGCGGATGTGATCATACCCGGAGATACAGACAGAGAGATTATGTTCTCTACATACTTCTGCCACCCATCCATGGCCAATAATGAGTGTTCGGGACCGGCGCTTGCATCAGAGCTTATCCGGTATGTAGCAAATATGAAAAAAAGAAGATATACATACAGATTCGTATTTGTTCCGGAGACAATAGGCTCAATCACATATCTTAGCGACGAAGGTCATGCATCTTATCTTAAGGAGCATTTGGATGCCGGGTTCGTATTATCATGCGTCGGGGATGATAATGATTATTCCATTGTCAGATCAAAGTATGGTAAAACCACGGCGGACAGGGCTCTTATAAGCATTCTTAAGCATATAGATCATTATACGGACTATCCGTTCAGGGAAAGGGGTTCGGATGAGAGGCAGTACAATTCTGCAGGTATCGATCTTCCTGTGGTATGCTTCTGCAGGTCTAAATTCGGTGAATTCCCTGAGTATCATACTTCGGCAGATAATCTTCAATATGTATCCAAGGAAGGCTTTCAGGGCAGCTTTGATGTGATGACAGCGCTCATAAGAGAGCTTGAGTACAACAGGCATTACAATATGAAGGTTGCATGTGAGCCACAGCTTGGCAAGAGAGGATTATATCCGGATATCAGCAGGAAAGGATCTTATGATGCCATCATGACACAGAGGGATGTGATATCATATGCCGATGGTCGTAATGATCTTATAGACTTAAGCGAGATCATTAAAGCTCCTGCGGATGAAATAATAGAAGTAATTGACAGGCTGGTTGAAGCAGATCTTATAGAGGCTTTGGATTAATGGAACTTAATTATGCGAAAATCTATGAAGGGCTAGGCATAGAGAAGGGATCGGTAGTGGATGTGGCTTCCGACCTTGCCAGTATCATGCTCTATTGTAAGAAAAAGGGACTACATTTCGATGCGGATCATCTGATAGACAGTCTTAAGGAGACAGTTACCGAAGAGGGGACTGTACTTATCAGAACCTTTACATGGGATTTTTGCAAGGGTAAAGGCTTTGATATAGGAAGAAGCGTCAGCAGAGTCGGGGCACTGGGCAATGTTGCGCTTAGAAGGACGGATTTTGTCAGAACCGCACATCCTATCTATTCATGGATGGTGTGGGGAAAGCACAGTGACGAACTGGTCAGGCTGAATAATACGTCCTCATTCGGAGAGGGTACGGTTTTTGAAAAGCTGTATAAGTTCAACGCCATACAATTAAGCCTTGGCAATATAGACGGAGACTCATGTACGCAGGTACATCACAGTGAAGCAGTATGCAAAGTCCCGTACAGATATGATAAACCTTTTACCGGAGAATATACGGATGCGGAGGGTAATACTGAGTTAAGGCGTTACAGTATGCATGTTCGTCCGTTTAATATCAGAGTGTACAACAATGAATTTCACGAGGGAGAGAATTATGAGCTTGTGAGTTCCCTTGGTATTGTCAGGAAAAAAATGTATGATGGTACACTGCGCTGTCTTTCTTTTGATCTACACGGAATGCAGGATTTCATAATTGGGGATCTGACTGATAATAATGGATGTAATGTTGTACAGATAGAAGGTAAGCCCGGCTATATCCATCCGGGAATAGACTATAGTTCTGCGGTTTTTTAGACACTATCAGGAGATTAAGATGTATATTAATGTATTGGAATTGCTCGAAGACAATGTAAGAGACAACCCAGACAGGATTGCTTTATCTGATGAGAATGAAAGTATAACATATCTGGAATTACAGGCCAAAGCCAAGGCTGTAGCTGCATATATAATCAGGAATTCTCAGCCTGAGGATGGCTTAAAGGCAACAATACACCTTCCGGGGCCTGTGGCTGTATGTATAGACAGAGATATAAGAAGCATGATCCTTTTTATGGGAGTTGTATACAGCGGTAATTTCTACGTGCCGATAGATGTCAACATGCCGAAGGAAAGGATAGAACTCATATTCAGAGATCTTGATCCCATTATGACGATTGCGTCATCTGATCAGACAATAGAGGGAATAGATATCAGATACTATGCAGATATTATGGAAGAGGGCTGTTATGATCCGGAAGAAACAGAGAAAAAGCTTGCTGTCATACGAAAAGGACATATAGATACCAATCCGCTGTATGCCATATATACATCCGGATCAACAGGTGTTCCCAAAGGGGTGCTTATCAGCCACAGATCGGTGATAGATCTGGTGGAGCAATTTGCTGTCACCTTCCCTTTTCCCAAGATACCTGTATTCGGTAATCAGGCGCCCTTTGACTTTGATGTGTCCGTTAAGGATATATACAATTCACTTTTTAATCACGGAACGGTCACTGTTATTCCTAAAGCCTTTTTCTCGATGCCGTTAAAGCTTATTGAGTACATTAACGACAGGAAGATCAATACGATGATATGGGCAGTATCAGCCATGAGGATAGTCGAGAACTTCAAAACCTTCAGCAAGATATCAACCGAGAGTCCGAGGCTTATAATGTTTTCGGGAGAGATCATGCCTGTAAAGGTGCTCAATTACTGGAAGGAGAATGTTCCGGGTGCGATATATGTCAATCTCTACGGACCAACGGAGATCACATGTAACTGCAGCTACTATATCATAGACAGAGATTTTGATCAGGATGAGAGTCTGCCTATAGGTGTTCCATTCAGAAACACTCAGATACTGCTTATGGATACCGAGAATTCGCAACCTGTGACACAGACAGGCAAAGAGGGAGAGATATGTGTAAGAGGCACAAGTCTGGCTCTCGGATACTACGGGGCAAGAGACAGGACGGATGAAAGCTTCAGGCAGAGTCCTCTAAGCGGTAAATATCCGGAGAAAATATATCATACAGGTGACCTGGGGTATTATGATGATAACGGATTGCTCAGATTTACCTCACGTAAGGATTATCAGATCAAGCATATGGGTCACAGGATAGAGCTGGGTGAGATAGAGGTGGCTGTCTGTGCAATAGACTATATTGATGCGGCTGTGTGTGTATTCGATACCGACAGAGAGAAGATAGTCCTGTTCTATCAGGCAGGAGTCGGAGCGGATGCCTTTGCTACAGATAAGGAGCTTGAGAGGGATATAGTTAAGAATCTTGGAAGAAGGCTTCAGAAATTCATGTGGCCAAACGTATACAGGAGATATGAAAGCCTGCCGCTTAACAAGAACGGTAAGATAGATAGAAAAGCATTGGCTGAAACATTGAAAAACAAGTACGAGGAGGAATAAAAGATGGATGAGATTATCAGCATACTCGAAGAGGTAAGACCGGATCTTGATTTTGCTGCCGAGAAGGCACTGATCGATGATGGGATATTGGACTCTTTTGATATTATAACCATTGTCGGAGAATTCAATGATGCATTCGATATTGAGATCAATGTGGCAGATCTGTTGCCTGAGAACTTTAATTCGGCAGAGGCCATGTGGGAATTGGTGCAGAAGCTTAAGAACGCATGACATCCGAAAGGTATTGGTATGGATAAAACCGTATTATCTGAGCTTATCAGAAAAAAGAATATACAGACACCGTGTTATATACTGGACAAGGATCTGTTAAAAGAGCATGTGGACAGGATATGTGAATTGGTCAAAAATAAGGGGAATGACAGAGTGAACCTCTGTTATGCAATGAAGGCCAATGCACTTATCACAGGAGTAATGGCTGAGAAGGTTGAGCATATTGAGGTGTGTTCGCCGGGAGAGCTTGAGATATGTAAAGCGATAGGAATACCCGGCAGTAAGATCATTTTTTCCGGCGTTAATAAGACACGTAAGAATATAGCAGATGCTATGGAATATGGTGTGGATATCGTCACTCTGGAATCCGTAAAGCACTACAATCTTGTGAAAGAATATATAAGAGATAATAATGTGAAAGCCACTGTCCTGCCAAGACTATCCGGAGGAGCACAGTTTGGTATGTCCGAAGCGGAACTTGAGTATATCGTGGATGACAGCAGACAGCTTGAGAGTATTGATGTTACAGGTATACACTATTTTACCGGAACTCAGAAGAAGAAGCTTGAAAAGGACAGGGAAGAACTGGAATATGTCGCAGCGGTTATTAGACGACTTAGGGAAAAATACGGATTTGTCACGAAGCTGTTAGAGTACGGAGCAGGACTGCCTGTGCCGTATTTTGAGGGAGACGATCATGATCGTGTGTATGATGGCTTAAGTGAATTACTGGAATATGTATCTGAACTTGATCAGGAATACAAGGTAGGGATAGAGCTTGGGAGATACTTTGCTTTTAATTCCATGGTATATCTGACAGGTATAGATGATATTAAGAGATATAATGATACAAATATCTGCATCGTGGATGGCGGTATACATCATATTAATTACTATGGTCAGAATATGGCTATGCGAGTGCCGATTATGGAGCATTATGTCGTGGCGGAGGGTGAAGGAACGGAAGCTGCACTTACAGGTGAAGTCGACTATACGGATGACGACTGGAAGATATGTGGTTCATTGTGTACATTTGCCGATATACTTGTAAGAAAAGCAAAGCTTAACAGACCAAAGCCCGGTGATATACTTGTATTCCACAATGTGGGGGCATACTCCATGACGGAATCACCGGCACTTTTCCTGAGCCGGGATATGCCTGTTATATATAGTTATTGTGAGCAAGAAGGACTTAAAGTTGTAAGAGATCCTATAGAGACCTACAGATTCAATATGTCCGACAGAGTATAGTACACTGACAGGAGAGATGTATATGTTCAGTCATAATATCAAGATAGGTGATAAATATATAGGTGATGATTATCCGGCACTGATAGTCGCGGAGCTTTCAGGCAATCATAACGGCGATTATGACAGAGCTGTCGCCATCATACATGCCGCAGCCGAGGCGGGAGCTGATGCCGTGAAGCTGCAGACCTACACGGCGGACACCATTACCATAGACTGTGATAAGCCTTGGTTTAAAACTTCCGATAATAACATGTGGTCGGGAAGGACATTGTATGATCTGTATAAGGAGGCATATACTCCGTGGGAATGGCAGCCTAAGCTTAAGGAAGAAGCAGAGAAGCTTGGAATGATATGCTTCTCGTCTCCTTTTGATCCAACGTCGGTTGACTTTCTTGAGGAGATGAATGTGCCGGCCTATAAGATCGCAAGCTATGAGATCAACGATATTCCTCTTATCCGTAAGATAGCAAAGCTTAATAAGCCAATGATATTCGCTACGGGAATAGCGTATAAAGAGGATATAGAGAGGGCACTGCTTACCTGTCTTGATGAAGGCAATGATAAGGTAATCCTCCTTAAGTGCGTGAGTGCGTATCCTACGCCTTATTCTGATGTTAATTTAAGGATGATGAAGACTCTTGCTAATGAGCACGGATGTATGGTTGGACTGTCGGATCATACCATCGGAAGTGTGGTTCCCGTGGGAAGCATAGTCATGGGAGGCAAGATGATAGAGAAGCATCTTACCCTTGACAGGAACGGCGGCGGTGTGGATGATGCATTTTCCATGGAGCCTAAGGAATTTGCCGACATGGTAAGAGATATACGTATAATCGAGGAATCCCTCGGAAGTGAGATATATAAGCTTACCGATAAGCAGAAGGAAGAGCATAAGGGCAGCCGCTCGCTTTTTGCGGTAGCTGATATCAAGGCCGGTGAGATTATTACAGAGGAAAATGTGCGCTCCATAAGACCGGGCATAGGTATGCATACCATGCATTATGAGGAGATATTGGGAAGAAAGGCAGCACGGGATATAGAGAAGGGTACGCCTATCTCCAAGGAACTGATCGACGGTATCAGATGGGACGAGATCATATATACCGGAGAGAAGGCATAGCGTATAAGGGATATTATGATAGGGATCAGAGTTGATTCGAACAGTATAATCGCAACAGGTCACATGATGCGCTGCATTACGATCGCCAAAGCGGTCATAAGCTGCGGAGAGTCTGTGACCTTTTTCATAGCGGATGAGGAGTCTCAGGTTCTGCTTAAGGAAAAAATCAAAGATCTGCCCGACATACATGTCATAACGCTCAATACTGTATGGGATGATATGGAAGGTGAGCTTCCGGTTCTGATAGAGCAGTTGCAGCTTCGGAACATAGATACTCTAATTGTGGATTCCTACAAGGTCACATACGACTACTTTAAAGCTATAGACAGGGTATGCAGGACCGTATATATAGATGATCTTCATGAGGGTATATATCCGGTGGACATACTCATCAATTACAGCGGATATTATGATATCTTCGATTATGAGAAGGATTATTCGAAGGTACATGGTCATGATATGATGCCTACCAGGCTTTTGCTCGGACTTATGTATGCACCGCTAAGAGAACAGTTCTATACAGTGGAGAACTGTGATAAAGAAAGCAAAGTAGCATCGTTATATGAAGATATCAATCGGATTGAGGTCGAAAAAGATGGCAGGGATAAAGCTGATATGGACATCCTTTTTGCCTGTGGCGGTGCGGATACACAGAATATGATACTTCCGACGCTTAATGCCGTTGCAGACAGAGGATTATGCGGAGGTTCATATATATGGCATGTGGTGGTGGGAGATTATGTGGCGAATGCAGACAGTATAGAAGCATTCGCAGCAATGCATGACGGGATCACGATTCACAGATCCGTACAGGATATGGCAGCTCTTATGCGCTCCTGTGATCTGGCAGTTGTGGCAGCGGGAACAATGCTTACTGAATGTGCGGCGGTAAGGCTTCCGGCCGTATTCTATCAGGTGGCTGACAATCAACGATATGGCACAGAATACTGGAGTAGGCCCGGAAGGATGATCTATGCCGGTGATGTAACGAAGGATAAAGATGCTGTAATAGCAGCGATAATAAGGGAAGTGACAGCGCTTAAGGCAGATACGAGCAGACTGGGATTGATGAGGACCGCTCTGGTAAGCATCACGGACGGACGCGGTGCAAAGAGGATAGCGGAGGCGATGCTTTCGTAGGATTATTTCTGCCGTGATCATATTACAGTAAAGAGGAAGTATAGAGAGTAGAAAAATGAGATTGACGATCATCGGAGCCTCCGACGAGGCTATACATACAATTGAATGTGCGAAAGAGCTTGGGATAGAGACGGTTGCAATGGATGGGAATCCGGAGGCAGCAGGGCTTGCGGCGGCCGATATCCCGATAGTGGTTGACATAACTGATGAGAAGGCCACGACAAATGTGTTAAAAGAGCTTGGAACAGACTGGGTACAGACCGTACCGATAGGCCGATATCTGACGACCACCGGCGCTGTCAATGATGCGCTAGGACTTCCGGGAATATCCAAGGATATGGCTGTGCTGTGCACAGATAAGTATGCTTTTCATAAGGCATTGTCTTCCGTGGGACTAAGAGACTGCCGGTGTGAGCTTATCAGGGGCGGAGCATCGGAATGGATATACAAAACAGATGATAGTACAGAGGGTGCTCTGAAGGATAAAGGATTTGATTATCCCGTTATCTTAAAGCCCAGATACGGCTCCGGCAGCAGGGGCATTATGATCGCTGATAATGAGGAGGAGCTTAAGGATATCCTTACCGATATGGAGGATGTGGACGAGGATTACATCGTTGAGGAATGCCTGGGCGGTGATGAATACGGTGTGGATGCTGCAGTGACCGAAGGCAGACTGCATACAGTTCTTGTTCGATATAAGATCAATACACCTCTTCCTGACAGACAAGCGGTAGCATATATAAGTGTCGATCCCGGTTCGGATATCTATGCGGGTATAACCGGGTATATGAACAGGGTCGTTGATACCATGGGACTTGACGAATGTCTGCTGCATGCGGATATTCTGGATACCGACAGAGGCATTTTTGCCATAGAGGTCTCAGCCAGACCATCGGGACATAATCTGCATAATCTATTCACACCTCTGGCTACGGGTGTGGATATGGCAAAAGAGTATATAAAGTACCGTATGGGTAAGCCATATTCATTTGCCCCCAAATATACGAAGCCCATGATGATCCATTACTTCGATATGGAAGGTACGGTGAATACGGTCCCCAACAGAGCCATGGCTAAAAAAGCCGTAAGTGATCACGGTGCCCGCCTCATAGACTGGAACTGCAATATCGCGCCCGGTGACCGTCTTGATTCCGTGACCACAGGCCATTCGCTTATGTATCGTGGCTACTACATCGTTGAATTCTCCAATCGCACCTTAGCCCCCACCATCGCCGATGCTGTTTGTGCGTTGTTTGGCATGGATAAATAATCTGAAGTATATTTATATAGGTGAAATCCAAATGACCATACTTAATATTTCGTGGTCTACAAAGCTCCATTCACATCGCTCACATCATAATCCACTATCATAGGCTCATCTTTTTTCTTAAGAATAAATGGAAGGGCGTAGATGGGGTATGTTACATAATCGGAGGAGTGCCCTATATTGACATCAGCGAACTTGATTGCGGGATGTTTCCCGTATTTTTCCGGATTAGCAAGGACATACTTCATGCTGGTTGCCCTGTTGTTATTGGATTTACATTCAATGATTGTCGCCTCACCTTTATTGCTGAATATAAAATCGAGTTCAGGTGATCCACTGGGAGCGTGAAAATAATACTGCGGGGTGTCATAGGCGGCGAAAGCCGAAGAAAGCATATTCTCAGCCATAGCTCCTTTGTAGGAACTAAGATCCCCACTAAGTATATGGGCAGCCGTGCCCTGTTCGAGCATTGCTGTCAGAAGCCCCGTATCAGCTATGTATGCCTTGAATTCGTTATCTATCTTTCGCCCTTCTAAGGGAGAAGAGATCTCATTTATGTTGTATGCTTTGTATACAAGCCCAAGATCCACAAGGTACTGGAGACCTTCGGCTTTCTCAGGTGAGTGTCCTTTGACATTGACAAGGCTGTACTGGAACTTCTTATAATCCTTGGCAAGCTGTGCGGGCAGCGAATCAAGGCACGCATTGGCTCTTAATTTAAGAGTTTCGTTGATTCTGTCATTTCCATCCGAATCCACATATCGTCCGAAGTCATCGCGTATGGATTTTAAGATCCTGCGCTGAACGGATTGAACCTGATTGACATCATGAGTCTCTATAAAAGCATTGACAGCTTCCGGCATACCACCGACAATGAGGTACTGAAGATAATACTTTCTGATATTCGCATGAACTGCTGAATTGACAGGTTGGACTTCGGTAACTGCATCATCAATATGCTTAAGGATATCCTCGGATACACCGATATTTTCAAGGAATTCGATGAATGTCAGCGGATGCATATCCATGATATCCTCGTATCCTACAGGCACACCTCTTTTATAAGCATTTCTAAAGCCTCTGACATCCAGAAAGCTGCCGGTGGCGACCACATCATACCTGCCGTCGATATCCCAGTATTTAAGTGAACTTCTGGCATTCGGACAATCCTGAATCTCATCGAGTATAATCAGGGTTTCGCCGGGAATAAATGCAGAACCCGAGATTGCAGAGGATATGGACAGTACCATACTGTTCACATCAAAGTCACCGTCAAAGGCTGAATGAATGCTGCTGTTGGCTCTCAGATCCAGATAAATGACATTCTTGTAGTGTTCTTCTCCAAACTTTCTGGCGATATAGGTTTTTCCGGTCTGCCGCAGCCCCCTTAGGATAAGAGGGTGGTGGTTTGAGTTATGCTTCCATTCTGTAAGTTTATCTGATATACTTCTCTTAAGCATTTTACATGATTCTCCTTGACATATAAAAGACCAGTATTTATGCTGTTATTGTACTATAATATTGTCATTTTTCAAAGGATTCTTTGGTGTTATTTTGTCATTTTTCAAAGGATTAATTGATATACTTTTGTCATTTTTCAAAGCAGATGAAGAACTTCCAGCGTCCAGCGGACTTTTTTAAGCCGCTTACAAGTAAATACAGAAGACAATATGCGGATTGTATCCTTACTATCTTCAATACATTTAAGCCGGAAATATCTTATGGTGTGGATCGAGGCATAGTAGTAGGTGAGTTTGTAACGGCGAAGGTAACAGTATACCACAAAAATGCAGGTTTATAAGGGAGCAGATATGAAGCTTACTATAATTGTACCCGTCTATAATATGGCGGCAGATGACAAACTCACATATTGCCTTGATTCGCTCGTTGTGCAGACCATAGACGACTATGAGATTATAGCCGTCGATGACTGCTCGACCGATGATTCATACGCGATCATGCAGGATTATGAGCGGAGATACCCTGAGAAGCTCCGCGCGATTCACAGCGAGGTCAATCTCCATCAGGGCGGAGCCAAGAATATAGGAATTAGAGCTGCTAAAGGTGACTGGATAGGCTTTATCGATGCCGATGACTGGATCACACCTGACTATTATGAGAAGATGATAGACAGGGCCGAGGCGACCGGAGCCGATATCGTAGGCTGCGATTACAACATCGTACACAGCCACACATATGAGATCGGCGATATTGATGCCAACAGCAAGCCCGATCAGGTCGGTGTGCTCGATCATGAGAGGAAAAAAAGCCTGATCTTAGACGGAGGCTCTCTTTGTGTCAAGATATTCCGCAGGCGAACTGTCTTGGACAATGAACTTTTCTTCCCGGAGAATATCTTCTACGAGGACAATGCCATGGGCAACTCATATATGCTCACGGGGAAGCACTTCGAATATATACAGGAGCCTATGTATTACTACTACCAGCATGGCGATTCGACGGTTCATTCATTCTCGGCACGGCGTTGTGAAGACAGGATGGAAGCCGGCAGGATAATGATATCGGAGGCTAAAAGGCTCGGATTCTATGATGAATTCAAGCCGGAACTGGAATACAAGTTCACACAGTTATTTTATGTGAATACGCTTTTTACCTATATGCCATGTGTTCGCCCGACTAAGGTGAGCTTTGTGAAGGCGATGACAGATGAGTTGCTCACATTTTTTCCGGAATTCAGAGAGAATGAATACTACAGGGAGCGTACCGGCGAAGAAGAGAAGCGCCTGATCGATATGGCATGTGCCTCGCCGCTTAGATTCTATGTGTATTACAAGCTTCTGTGGGCGTATCGCAACCTTAGGAAGAGACTTCGCGGATAAAGGTGCTATACTAATAGCGGATGATGCGTTTGGAGGCGTCATAGATGATGGACGGCATAGGTTAGTATAAAAGGTGGCTAAAAGCCGCCTTTTTTGGTATAATATTCAGAAGTGTGTTTTATGAAAGCGGAGACATTCTATGAGGACATTGGCGATAATCACGGCCAGAGGCGGTAGCAAGAGGATACCAAGGAAGAATATTAAGGATTTTAACGGCAAGCCTATAATGGCATATTCCATAGAGGCCGCCACGGGCTCCGGAGTATTCGATAAGGTCATGGTATCTACGGAGGATATGGAGATAGCGGAGATAGCCCGTGAATACGGGGCGGAGGTCCCATTCCTTCGGAGTGAGAGGACTGCCGGAGACTTCGCTACCACAAGCGATGTGATAGAAGAGGTCTTAGCCGGGTATAAGAAGCTTGGCGAGGTGTTCGACCTTATAGCCTGCATCTATCCCACGGCACCCTTTATAACAGCGGCCAGACTTAAGGAAGCGGTGGATATCCTTGGCAAAAGTGATGCCGATTCGCTCATTCCCGTAGTCAGATTCTCTTTCCCGCCACAGCGGGCTATGGAGATACAGGACGGACTGCTGGTATTCAGGCAGCCTGAATACATGAATACGAGGAGTCAGGATTTGACACCTCACTATCATGATGCAGGGCAGTTTTACTTAAGCCGGACGGAAAGCTTTCTTAAGAATCACAGGTTCATGGCCGGCAGGATACTGCCTATGGAGCTTACGGAGATCGAGGTACAGGATATAGACAATCCGGTGGACTGGCAGCTTGCAGAGTTAAAGTATAAGCTTATTCACGGGTGAGAAACAGGCGCGGGATATACTGCCATAGAGCATGCCATCATTAATGATACAGCGCCGGCAGTCATGTAATTGAATACAAGATGAAAAAAGACAGAGTATATATATGCCACACATTTTATCATGTGTACATATCAGTGATAAAGGAACTTAATCTTCCCAAAGAGAAAAGAGGGAAAGCAGACCTTATATTAAGCACCATGTCCAATGATTTCGGTAATCTGGACGGCAAGGCGATAAGAAGCGGCCTTTTTGACGGGGTATACAGATTCGATGAGAAGGAGGATGCGGTACTGCCGGATGTCATGAAGTATCACAGAGACAGAGGCAATGTCATCCTTAACCTCATACAAAGGATAAGATATACCAGAGAGCTGGGAAAGGCACAGGAGGAATATGTGCCCGTGGATCTGACGGAGTATAAGGATATATATGTATTCTGCGATTCCGATCCCATAGGATATTATCTGAATTATAAGAAGATAAGATACCATGCAGTAGAGGACGGACTTGATACCATACTTTATTGTGACAGTGCCAGATACAGTAATATCGGCCATTTTAAACTTAAGGCATTTATGGCAAGGCTTGGACTTATATTCATAGAGAACGGCTACTCCAAGTACTGTATCGATATGGAGGTCAATAATCTTAGGGATATTAAGTATAAGATAGGCAAGTATAAGGAAGTACCACGCAAGCAGCTTACGGACAATGTATCCGAGACCGACAGGTATTATCTTATGGATATCTTCATGGATAATCCCGGTCAGCTCTTATCGCAGTTAGCCGAAGCACCGACAGACAGGCGTAAGGTTCTTATCCTGTCGGATCCGGTATGTGACCTTGATACCCGTAAGGAGATAATGCGTGATATAATTACACAGTATGGTAAGGATGCGACGGTATTCATCAAACCTCATCCAAGGGATGTGCTTGACTATGATACGGGGGATTTCTCGGATTGCATAGTGCTTAAGGGAAGATTCCCCATGGAAATGATGAATTATTTTCCGGAGCTTCATATGGATCTGGTTCTCTCCATATTCACTACGGTTGACAGCATAGAATTCGCTGATAAGAAGGTTAAGCTTGGAGCGGATTTTATGGATAAGTACGAAGATCCCGCAATACACAGGGAGAATGAGCAGATATAAGCACAACCGCGGATTATAAGACAGAGGACAGGCACAGAGATTGATGATCAAGATACTTAGAAGACTTAATTTATTATTGGATAAGAAGCAGAAGAGAAGCATGGCGCTCATAGTAGTACTCATGCTTGTAGGCGGTATACTGGAATCCCTGAGTATATCCGTAGCGATACCGGTGATGCAGGTAGTCATAGATCCCGATTCCGTGGAGACCAATAAGTACCTGCACATGATATATGAGATGCTGCACCTTACAAAGCCCATTCAGTTGACGGTCATATTCATGGTGTCGCTGATACTTGCCTTTGTGCTTAAGAATCTCTTCCTCTTCCTCATGACCAAGGTTCAGCTTAGGTTCGTATATACCAATCAGTTCGCAACTTCACGTAAGATGATGATCAATTTCATGAAGCGACCCTATGAGTATTATCTCAATGCCGACACATCTGTCATCCAGCGCAATATTACATCGGATGTCAACAATATGTACGCTCTTATCCTTACGATACTTCAGCTTACGAGTGAAGCTGTGGTCTTCGTGTGTCTGGTGGCGGTGCTGATAGCCGTGGATGCTGCGATGATACTTACGGTTGCCGTACTTCTGGTGCTCATGCTTCTTGTGATCAAAAAGCTTATACAGCCAATCATGTATAAGGCCGGCCAGGAGAATCAGGACTATTATTCGGGACTGTATAAGATAATAGACGAGTCGGTGATAGGTATCAAGGAGATTAAGGTAGCCGGCAAGGAGAGCCATTTTATCAATAAGTACGCTGAGTGTGGCGCAGGATATGTGGGTGCGGTGCAGAAGTACAGTATGTACAATTCCACACCCCGACTCTTAATAGAGACTATAAGCATAGCGGGACTTGTGCTGTATATGATAGTGGTAATGGTGGGTGGAGCATCTATGGAAGAGCTCCTGCCTAAGATAGCGGTATTCGGTCTGGCGGCTATGAGACTCATGCCATCCGCTAACCGTATCAATAATTACACCACATCGATAAGCTACTTAGAGCCCTTCTTGTGGAATATCAGCGATCATCTTCAGGACGATATCAACGACAGCAATGTCGTATATGACGAATCCGCATACAGAGGCCGGGTCAGTGTGGAGAAAATGCCCGTAACCAAGGAGATATGCCTTTTGGACATATCGTATAAATATCCGAACACTGACGTATATATCTTTAAGGATGCCCATATGACCATACCGGTAGGTGCGGCAGTCGGCGTGGTAGGAACCACGGGAGCAGGCAAGACCACAATTATTGATATACTGCTTGGACTGCTTAAGCTTGAAAGCGGTACAATAACCGCGGACGGAGTGGATATAAGCACCAATTATCAGGGATGGCTTAAGAATATAGGGTATATCCCACAGACGCTGTTCATGACTGATTCCACTATCCGTAATAACGTAGCCTTCGGTTATGCAGATGATGAGATCGATGATGAGAGAGTATGGGAGGTGCTTAAGGAAGCACAGCTTGACGAATTCGTAAGGGGACTTCCGGATGGACTTGATTCCTCCATAGGAGAGAGAGGAATAAGGATATCGGGAGGTCAGAGACAGAGGATAGCCATAGCCAGAGCTCTGTATGAAGATCCGGAGGTGCTGGTGCTTGATGAGGCCACATCAGCTCTTGACAATGAGACAGAGGCCGCCATTATGGATTCCATCAATATACTTGCAGGCAGGAAGACTCTTGTGATAATCGCCCACAGATTGCAGACCATAGAGAAGTGCAATATGGTCTACAGAGTTGAGAATGGTAAAATAAGCAGAGAGAGATGACAGTGTGAAAGTATGATCGGTACAGCCTCTCACAAGTGTCAGGAATGGAGGATTAGTGTGAAAATATGGGAATTATATAAAAAGCACCGCGAGGTGATAAGCTACCTCTTCTGGGGCGGAGTAGCCTTTGTCTTAAGCATGGTGCTGTTCTGGGTATTCAACAGTAAGCTTGGCATGGGTGAGGTCACTGCCAATACTATAGACTGGATCATAGTAGTTGTATTCGCATTCTTTACCAACAAGTTTTTCGTATTCAGAAGCAAGGCCGGTTCGGCGGCAGGGCTTAGCAGGGAATTCGTGTCATTTATCGCAGCCAGATTTTTTACGCTTTTGCTTGAGGATGTCATCATATGGTTCGGATGCAAGAGGCTGGGCTTTGATTCGGAGTTAGGAAGCCTCGTAGTCAAGTTAATAGGTCAGTTCGTTGTGATAGTGACCAATTATATATTAAGTAAGCTGTGGATATTCCGTAAGCCGAAGGATAAGGAAGAAAAGCTGCTTAAAGAGGATACGGAAAGCAAAGCGGCCATGGCGGACACGGCGGAATAAAAGCCGGATATACCGGATATGATATGAGTGAGAATAAAAAGGTACAGAGCAGACAATCGAATATAGAACTTCTGCGCATAGTCTCCATGTGTATGATCATAGCCATGCATTATATGACAAAAGGGATGGAGCTGCCTAAGCTGTCCGAAGATGTTAGTTTACATAACATTATTTTCAGACTGATCTTTGCCTTTTGTGCTTCATCTGTTAATGCGTATGTACTAATAAGCGGATATTTTGCCGTGGATTCGAAATGGCATATCGGCAGGGTCATATACCTGTGGATTGAAGTATTGTTCTATTCGATTCTTATCCCTGTGATATTGAATATAGCAGGTGTGGCAGATATAGGCAGTATGGAGCTGTCACTTAAGCAACAGATATTCCTGCCTGTATCCTATGAACATTACTGGTTCGCCACGGCGTATGTGATGCTTTATCTGTTCTCGCCGGTCTTATCCTCTGCTATAAGGAATCTTGATAAGAGGCAGCTTGGAACTGTAATAGCAGCCTTAGTGACGGTCTTTTGCGGATTTAAATCCGTTAATCCGTATCTGATTCCATGGGATAAGTACGGAGATGACGTGATATGGTTCATGATACTCTATCTGATTGCGGGATACATGAGGAAATACGGTATGCCCTTCATTACGGTGAGCAGAGATGTCGGCAGAGAGACCTGCAATGCAGACAGCATAGCAGGTACAGGCTGTGTTGATACTTTGGATCGGGATATGACCGGTCAGGGGCGAAGGGGACTGTGCGTGTATATCATATTCAGTATCCTCACTTTTCTTATCGCATATACAGTGTCATATATAGTAAGGGCAACGGGTAAGCTTGAGTATTATATGGATATGACGCTATGCTATAACTATATCACGGTGCTTATAGCAAGCATCGGATTGTTCTATGCCTTTAATTCCATGAACATACGGAGCAATAAGTATATCAACAGACTGGCAGGATATACCTTCGGAGTATATCTCCTGCATGAGAATATAACTCTTCGGACTCTGTGGCCGAAGCTGCTTGGGATAGACAGGGTGAACGGGCAGTGGTATCAGCTTCTGCACATGATCGTGTGTATAGTGATCGTATTGACAGTGGGGATGATATTTGATGCTGTAAGGACCGGACTTTTTGGACTGATCCTGTCAAAGAGTAAAAAAGAGACATGAGTATAGAGAAGCTTAGAAAAGTCGAACAACTTTATAAGAAGATAAGTATGCCGTTTGAACAGGTGATCTTCCCGTTGATCCTTTTGCTCTGGCCGCTTATCAAGGTGAATCAGGGGATTGATGTGACGGATTCCACCTACAGCCTGTCCAATTACCTTTTTGCTGACAGACTTAACGGAGTGTGGGTGATGTCCACATATATGTCTAATCTCTTGGGGTCGTTCCTTGTAAGACTCCCTTATGGCAATACGTTGGCAGGTATCAATGTATATACCGGGTTGATCCTGTCCGGGACGGCACTTTTATGCTATTACGGATTACGTAAGGAATTCACGGCACCGGTCATGTTCCTTGGAGAGTTCATGGCAGTGAGCTTCTGCTGGATACCTACGGGTATATTATACAATTATCTGACATATCTTCTGTTCAATGGCGCCGCGGTTATATTGTACTATGCGGTCAAGACACGGAAAAGTCTGCTTTTCTATATGGCAGGACTGGTGCTTGGACTTAATTCATTCGTAAGGATACCCAATGTAGCCGAGACGGGTCTGATAGTTGTTGTCTGGGTAGGGATGGCCTCGACCCTTAAGAGAGACGGCGGTTACAGGTGGGAGAAGGGCAATGAACTCGTAGGAATGACGGGAGCCTGCATCGTGGGCTATATAATCGGGATGGCAGTTCCGGTTGCTATCATAGCAGCCGTATACGGAGGAGAAAGCCTGACTCGGATGATGGTCGGGCTGACAGCAATGTCACAGAGTAATGAGGAATATACGCTGGCAGCCATGATCCTGTCTATAGTGCGGGCATACTTAAGAACCCTCAGATGTATGGCTGTGATAGCTGCGGTGATTTTTGCCGGGACACTTATGATGGCAGTGCTTAAGAGAAATCAGATACTTAAGTGGCTTGGAAGATGTGTATATGCAGCGGTACTGGCGCTTATGCTTCGCTTCTTCTGGGGGAGGGGAATGTACAGCTTCAGATTCTACGAGGATTATACCTCCATGTATGAGTGGGGGATGATCATTCTGATCCTTGCATGGATATGTGTTGTAAGCGTACTTGCAGGAGACAGATATAATCCGTTAGTTAAGACCATGGCTGCAATTACGCTGATGATGCTTCTTATCACCCCGATAGGAAGCAACAATTATACCATGCAGAATATCAACAATATGTTCCTTGTGATGCCCTTTGTCTTATATGTGACAGGCGGATGGATGTACAGGGGTACGCACAGAATAAGGCTTGAGAATGTTCTGTATGGATGTAATTTCCCTTGGATGAGTATGATCATAGTTATTATAGCTTTTACTTTCTGCCAGACCTTCATGTTCCATAAGGAATTCGTTTTCAGGGACGGAATGGATGGTACTCCGAGGGATTCGACGATATCAGAGGAAGCAGCGGACTCTGTAAAAGGAATCTATACAAGTAAGTATAATGCCAAGACACTGGGTGAATTATGCGGGTTCATGGGAGAGAATGCAACCATAAGGTCCGTGATATATTGGGGGGATTGCCCCGGACTTGCCTACATACTGAGGAAGCCTATGGCAATCGGAACTACATGGCCGGACCTGGCATCATATACGATAGAGGATTTTGAGACGGATCTGCAGAATACGGCATTTGATAATGCCAAGGGAAGAAATGCGGTTATAAAGCGTAAGTCCTATACGGCAGAGAGTGAGAGTGCTATACTTAAGGAAGCTATGTTGAATGATTTTATCGATAATAATCATATGATCCCGATATTTGAGAATGACGAATATATTGTATACAGATAAAAGATAGCGAGTATATGGTATTATACGGATAACAGGAAAGTATAACGGAGAATAAAAGCATGATATATTTTAACGTACCGCCCTTTACAGGCAAGGAATATGACTATATCAAGGAGGCTGTGAATAATCAGAAGATCTGCGGTGACGGTCCCTTTACCAAGAGGTGTAACGAATGGATAGAGAAAAAGACAGGCTGTAAGAAGGCTCTTCTTACTACATCCTGTACCCATGCCACCGAACTGTCGGCTCTTCTTGCGGATATCCGTCCCGGGGATGAGGTGATCATGCCATCATATACCTTCGTATCCACTGCGGATGCTTTCGTCCTAAGAGGAGCAGTGCCGGTATTCGTGGATATAAGACCGGATACCATGAATATCGATGAGAATAAGATAGAGGATGCCGTTACGGATAAGACCAAAGCCATCGTACCCGTGCATTATGCCGGAGTGGGCTGTGAGATGGATGTCATCATGGATATAGCGAAGAGACATGAGATCATGGTGATAGAGGATGCCGCCCAAGGAATTATGTCAACCTATAAGAATAAGCCCCTTGGAGCAATAGGAGATTTCGGATGTTATTCCTTCCATGAGACGAAGAATT
>DGII01000151.1 GCA_002393095.1 Lachnospiraceae bacterium UBA3826
TGCCATAATCGTAGCCAATAACAACAAGAATAAGGCGAGCAAGGGATATTCAGAGTATCTTAAGGCTCAACAGGCCGCAGAAGAGACTGCATCGGGCGATACGGAGGTCCCTGTCGCAAACAGCAAGTTACGAGCCGAGGATCTTGATATCTGGGATATGTACAAGGACGAAAAACCCGGCGGGGATCAGGCGCAGGGCACCGGTACTGATGATGACAGATCCGACAATGCGGCTCCGCTTCCTTCGCCTTCACCGATACCGACTATATCGCCTGAGGCGGATGATGAGAAATACAATGACGGCAAGCATTTCAAGATCGAATTCAAGGACGGTTCGGCGGAATGGGTGACCATAGACACCTCCAGAGAGAAGAATAACTATGATTTCACCAAGTTCGTTTCAAATGACGGCAAGCTCAAATACATGAACGACGGTAAAGTCGCTTCTTTTCTTGGCATCGATGTATCCAGATATCAGAAGGACATAGATTTCTACCAGGTCAAAAACGCAGGCGTTGAGTTTGTGATGATAAGGGCCGGCTCGAGAGGATACCAGACAGGTCAGCTTGCTCCCGATGAGTATTTCCTGCAGAACATACAGAAGGCGACCGATGCGGGACTTGATATAGGCGTATATTTCTATTCACAGGCCATAACACCGGAAGAGGCCGTGGAAGAGGCTAATCTCGTGATCGAGCTTTGCAAGGATCGTAAGCTGACATATCCAGTCGCTTTTGACATGGAATTCGTGGAGAATGATGCGGCCAGGATAGATACGCTCAGCAAAGATGAGAGGACTGCGATCGCGGCCGCTTTTATCAATCGGATAGTTGAAGCGGGCTATAAGCCTATGATATACGGCAATGATGAATGGTTAGTCAAACGCGTGGATCTTAAGAAACTACCCACGGTGTCGGTATGGCTCGCAGATAAGTCAGAGATGCCGGACTATCCGTATCAGTTCTCGATGTGGCAGTATTCAACCGATGGCAATGTATACGGAGTGAGCACACCGGTGGATATGGATATATGCTTTATTGATTATTCTGCGCAGTAGGGCGGTAATTGATTATCTTGTCAGATATCTCGACGGAGGAGTATATATCCGCATAGACAGAGGGAGGAATGGATTCAATATAATTGGGCGTATATGCTTTCTTAAGGCCATTGGTATGAAGGATATCAATGGCTTTATTATATGCTATGGCTGCCTTGATAGCATCCTCATAATAGCCGACCACGAAGTTGCCATTGACATGGATGAGAGCCTGATAGCGTACATGATGACCACGGCTTATCATTCTGACTCCGTGGTATATATTGGTCACATCTATATTCTCATAGCGATAATCATATGTATCACCGTTGATATGTCTGTAGTCCCTGCCGCATACGGCGTAAGGGCGGATACCGTATCTTGAGACTATGGATACCTGCATACCATAGTCAGCCACGAACAGATGACCGCCGCGCTTCATGATCTTATGGGATGAATAATAGAACAGGTCGTCAATGGAGAACTTAAGCTCTTCGGTCTGTGAGAGGAAGTATGAGAAGTAGTTTTTCCTCATATAGATAGGAGTAGTAAAGTATATGTCATTGTCCCTGAAATTGATTATGATGACCCATTTATCAAAGGGTAAGAGCTGACTGTCGGAGTAATCATCTATTCCCAGAGAATGTGACGATACCAAAAGATTGGCAGAGATATATACTCTGTGCGCGTCATCGGGATTATCAAAGCTCCCTAAGGATATATGCTTGTTCTTATATGTGAAGGATGAACGGTAATATACGGTTCCGTCCTTTTTTCTTGCGGTATATACTCCGGGGGTTTTGCCATTAGGATTGTTCATGCTCGTATTATATCAGAGATAAGCAGGATAAGAAAAGGTTTTATTGTGGCGAAAGATATGTTATATTAAATAATTGCAAAGATAAAGATTACGGAGAAGGAAAAATGGAAGAGATATTATATAAGAGCACAAGGAACAGTAAGCTTCGAATGAGCGCATCCAAGGCCATATTGCAGGGGTTATCCGAGGATGGCGGATTGTTCATGCCTACGAAGATACCGGAATTCGATGTGTCTTTCGATGAGCTTAAGACAATGGATTACCGGGGAGTTGCCTATGAGGTGATGAAGCTGTACTTTAGTGATTTCACGGAAGAGGAGCTTAAGCATTGCATCGCCTCGGCTTATGATGAGAAGTTCGATACCGAGAATATAGTTGACCTTGTATATGCCGACAAAGCTTATTATCTGGAGCTTTTCCACGGCGCCACCATCGCCTTTAAGGATATGGCACTGTCTATACTTCCGCATCTTATGACTACAGCGGCTAAGAAGAATGATATAGACAATGATATAGTTATACTGACCGCCACAAGCGGAGATACGGGCAAAGCGGCTCTTGCAGGCTTTGATTCCGTTCCGGGTACCAAGATAATCGTCTTCTATCCCAAGGGCGGCGTAAGCTTCATACAGGAGCGCCAGATGGTGACACAGACAGGTCTGAATACCTGCGTGATCGGGATAAAGGGTAATTTTGATGATGCGCAGAGTGCGGTCAAGAATCTTTTCGCGGATAAAGAGCTTAAGGCTTCTCTGTCGGCTAAGGGTTATCAGTTCTCATCCGCCAACAGTATCAATATAGGCAGGCTTATCCCCCAGATCGTATATTATGTGTATTCATACGTTAAGCTTCTGGCGGAAGGCAAGATATCCGATGGTGAGAAGATCAATGTCACCGTTCCGACAGGCAATTTCGGCAATATCCTTGCCGCTTATATGGCTAAAAGGATGGGACTTCCCATAGATAAACTCATATGTGCCTCCAATGAGAATAAGGTATTGTATGATTTCTTCACAACCGGAGTATATGACCGTAACAGGGATTTCAAGCTCACCAACAGTCCTTCCATGGATATACTTATCTCAAGTAATCTTGAGAGGCTCATATATCTTGCGACAGGCGAGGATGACAGTAAGAATATCAAGCTGATGAATTCCCTTAAGGAGACCGGCAGATATGATATAAGCGCTGATATGAAGTCTTTTATGAATGATTTTGTTGCGGGCTTTGCAACCGAGGAGGATACACTTGCTCAGATAGCCAAATTGTATTCCGATACGGGATATGTGCTTGATACACATACCGCCGTGGCTTCGTATGTATATGATGAATACAGGAAGAAGACCGGAGATGATACCAAGACAGTCATAGCATCTACAGCAAGCCCTTATAAGTTCACACCGAACGTACTTAAGGCGATAGATAAGGATTGCGCATCTGAGGATGCGTTCGAACTCGTTGACAGGCTGAGTGAGCTCTCAGGAGTCAAGGTGCCAAGAGCCGTAGAGGAGATACGTAATGCGAAGATAATGCACGATAAGGTGGTGGAGGTATCCGAGATGAAGGATGCGGTATGCGATTTCCTTAAGTGATACGGTCAAAGCAACAGATGACAATAAAAAAGATGAGCAATTGCTCATCTTTTTTCAATAGGAATGTATTCTCTGTCCGAACACAGGGTCTTATATGCGGGACGAATGATCTTGCCGTTATTGGATAATTCCTCCATCCGGTGTGCGCTCCAACCGGATATACGTGCCATGGCAAAAATCGGTGTATATAATTCCAATGGTAGATTTAACATATGGTAGACAAGTCCCGAATAGAAGTCTACATTGATGCTGACACCCTTGAACATCTGCCTCTCTGTGGAAATTATCTTGGGTGCGAGCTCTTCGACGATGGAATAGAGCTCGTATTCGTTCTCTAAGCCCTTCTCGATCGCAAGCTCTTTGACAAAGGACTTAAGTATCTCGGCACGGGGATCGGATTTGGAGTATATCGCATGTCCCACACCGTATATAAGGCCGGCTCTGTCAAAGGCTTCACCGTTAAGAAGCTTCTTAAGATATACGGCAACCTCATCTGCGTCAGTCCAGTCTCTTACATTATCCTGAAGGTCTTCAAACATCTGCACCACCTTGATATTGGCACCACCGTGTCTGGGTCCCTTAAGTGAGCCGATGGCGGCTGCCATGACTGAATATGTATCCGTAAGAGTAGAGGATACTACATGGGTAGTGAATGAAGAGTTGTTACCGCCGCCGTGCTCGGCATGGATAACAAGACATATATCAAGTATCTTGGCTTCAAGCTCCGTGAATTTGGAATTGGGCCTTAATATGTGAAGTATATTCTCTGCCGCGGTGAGGTTAGGGTCAGGCTGATGAATAATAAGACTCTCGCCGTCATGGTAATGCTTATAACTCTGATACCCGTATATGGAAAGCATGGGGAAGAGGCTTATCAACTGAAGGCACTGCCTTAATACATTGGGCAGAGATACGTCATCAGCATAATCATCATATGAATACAATGTAAGGACACTTCTGGCAAGAGTATTCATCATATCCTTGCTCGGTGCCTTCATAATTATATCCCTTACAAAGCTTGTAGGCAAAGACCTGTAGAAGCAGAGCATATTACTGAATTCCTTAAGCTGGACTTCATTGGGAAGCTGCCCGAATAATAGGAGATATGTGGCCTCCTCGAAGCCGTACTTACGTCCGGAAGAAAAGCCGCGGCACAGATCCTTAACATTATAGCCTCTGTAGAATAAGGCACCGTAGTCGGGTACGGTATTGCCGTCAACGATCTTTGTAGCCCTGACATCGGATATATGGGTAAGGCCGGCTAAGACACCCTTACCGTTCTGGTCACGAAGACCTCTTTTAACATCATATTGTGAATAAAGTGAGGAATCAATAACCGAAACATCACGACAAAGCTCTGACAACCTGGTTATCTCGGGTGTAACTTCAGAATAAACATTATGATCCATATAAACCCCCAATAATCAATTATATACGCCTTTTTGAATTTTAGTTTAACATGGTAAAGCAATATGACGCAAGCAAAAAGAGGTATTTTAAAGTATTGTTTACAATTTATTAAGATTTGACAAAGGATATCAACATATAGTAGAATCAAACGTATAAAAATATTGTATCATTGTATACAGGATAATCTGAGGAGGTAATTTATGAAAAAGATAACGGTTTTGTTGTTAAGTGCGGCACTGATTGCCATGACACTTACAGGCTGTGGAAGCAGTTCGGGAAGCTCTGATAAGGGCGGACAGAAGTGGATCATATCTACGGATACAGTATTCAAGCCTTTTGAGTATACCAATGACAAGAATGAATTCGTAGGTATCGATGTGGATATCCTTGCAGCCATTGCAGAGGATCAGGGCTTTGATTATGAGCTTCAGTCACTTGGCTGGGATGCGGCTGTAGCTGCAGTACAGGCAGGACAGGCAGATGCCATAATCGCAGGTGCTACGATCAAGCAGGAGCGCATAGATAACGGTTGGATATTCTCTGACGGATATTATGATGCAACACAGACCTTTGTTGTGGGCGCAGACAGTGATATTACAAGCTTTGCCGATCTTGCGGGCAAGAATGTGGCTGTTAAGAACGGTACTGCCGGAGCTGATTTCGCTAATTCGCTCAAGGACCAGTATGGATTCACGGTAACCGTATTTGAGGATTCACCTACAATGTATCAGGATGTTATCCTTGGTAATTCCGCAGCATGTGTGGAGGATACACCTATAATGGCATGCTCGATTAAGGAAGGTGATCTTGCGCTTAAGATACCCGAAGGTATGGAGTCTGAGGGCGCACCTTACGGAATGGCTATAATGGATACCGCTGATCAGGAGCTGCTTGATATGTTCAATAAGGGTCTTGCCAATATCAAGGCCAACGGTAAGTATCAGGAGATCCTTGATAAGTACCTTAAGTAATCGAAGGATGTTATTCGGGCATCGGGTTTTAACCCGATGCCTTTTTTATTGCGATAGTAAGCTTTAGGGGATGGCGGGGGATGATGTTTTATGATATACTTAACAGGTTAGAAAAAAGGGAGTGATATCAGATGATTCAGATTATTCAAAGCTATGGAACAATGATCCTTGCGGCACTGGGGCAGACGTTGATCTTATGTCTTCTCTCGCTCTTGGTGGCAATGGTTATAGGTCTTATATTCGCATTGCTCAATGTGTCGCATAACAGGGGATGTAATTTCATCGGTACGGTGTATGTGGATGCAGTAAGAGGAGTTCCTCTTATCGTATTGGCGTATTTCATATATTTTGGCCTTCCGGCGGGAATGAAGATGTTAGGCGCTGTGGATTTCAGACTAACTGCGTTGCAGGCAGGTACGGCGGCGCTGTCCATGAACTGCGGCGCATATATGGCGGAGATAATAAGAGCCGGTATTCAGAGCGTGGACAGAGGACAGATGGAAGCTGCAAGGTCTCTTGGTCTTACCTACGGACAGAGTATGCGTAAGGTGGTTCTTCCTCAGGCTATTAAGACTATGATCCCGTCCATCATCAATCAGTTCATCATAACTCTTAAGGACACCTCCATATTGTCTGTCATAGGCTTCCCGGAGCTTACCAATATGGGCAAGACCATAAGCGGCAATACTTTCAAGTCGCTTGAGACATGGGCTATAATCGGCATAGTATATATGGTCGTGATAGTATCCCTAAGTAAGGCTGCTAAGAGAGTAGAACGAAAGCTTAATGTAGGAAGATTATAATACAATACATATATATCATAGAGCGGAGGAATCAAGGTGGTTAAAGAGAATGCTAAGATAATGGTTCATGTAGAGAACCTTAAGAAAGATTTTGATAAGCTGGAGGTGCTTAAGGATATAAGCATAGACATTAAGGAGGGCGAGGTCGTGGTTCTCCTGGGACCCTCAGGAAGCGGTAAATCTACCTTCTTAAGATGTATCAACCGCTTGGAGGAAGCCACAAGCGGTAAGATAATTGTTGACGGTATGGATATAACTGATAAGCATACGGATATCAATAAGGCAAGAGAGGATATCGGTATGGTATTTCAGCATTTCAATCTCTTCAATAATAAGAATGTGATCGACAATATCATGCTGGCTCCCGTTGAGCTTAAGAAGATGACCAAAGAGGAAGCACATGACAAAGCGGTCAAGCTGCTTGAGAGAGTCGGACTTGCAGATAAAGCGGAGGCATATCCGTCACAACTGTCAGGAGGACAGAAGCAGAGAGTGGCGATAGCCAGAGCCCTTGCGATGAATCCGGGACTGATCCTTTTTGATGAGCCGACTTCGGCACTTGATCCGGAGATGGTAGGTGAGGTTTTGGATGTTATGAAGGAGCTTGCCGGTGCCGGAATGACGATGATCGTTGTCACACATGAGATAGGCTTTGCAAGGGAAGTAGCTGACAGGATCGTCTTCGTGGATGGCGGCTATATAGTCGAGCAGGGTACTCCGGATGAGGTGATTAACCATCCCAAGGAGAAGAGGACTATTGATTTCCTTAATAAAGTTTTATAATACAGGCCGTTGATTGAAGCAGAGAGTGAGATAAAAGAGAGAAAGAGAATATGAAGAGCATTATAACAATCAGCAGAGAATACGGAGCCGGCGGGAGTACGATAGGACATATGGTAGCGGATAAGCTCGGATATGAGTATCTTGACAAGGCTATAATCTTAGGAACAGCTTCGGAGGCTCAGGTAAGCGTGGACAGTGTCCTTAAATTGGATGAAGTTGTTCCGGTTAATTTCGGTTTTGCTCAGAGTTTATTTGACTTCTACAATAAGCCGCTCAATGAAAAGCTTTTTGCGGTGCAGGCCGATGTTATCAAGCGCTTTGCGGAGAAGGGCAGATGCGTGATAGTAGGTCGTAATGCCAATTCAATACTTAGAGAATTCGATAATACATTGCATATATTCATATGCGGAAGCTTAAAAAGCAGGATAAAAAGGATGTCCGAAAAAGAGATGTATGCGGACACTCCGGAGAATAAGCTTAGGGATATAATCGAGGCTGTAGACAGGCAGAGAAGGAAATACTGTGATTACTATACACATACAGAGTTCGGAGCGGCTAAGAATTATGACCTGTGTCTGGACTCATCACGGATAGATGAAGAAACCTGTGCGGAAATAATATGCAGACTGGCCAATTAATGACCGGTCTGCATTTCTAAAGGGGTGAATGTATATAGGACGATATGGATACAGATAAATAATTATATTAGTATCCATATCGGAGGCTTCAGTTGACAAATTCGGATGAATAATAGGGGACTATGAGGCTCGTACCGGGATACACCACCGGATCTGAAAGGTGGTTCGAGAACATGATCTCCGATACATGTGCCTCTAAGGAATCATAGTTGTCCCCATATGCTTCGGCGATCGAGGGGAGAGTATCACCGGGCATAACGATTACGGATGTATAGTACTTATAATAGTGAGGCTCGTTCGAGCTCTCGGCGTGAGTTATGATTCTGGATGCTCCGATAAGAGTGATCGTACTGATAATGATGGCAGCGATCATGGCTGTTCTTCTGAAGATCATCTGACGACGCCTTCTGTTAATGTATCTCCTCTTACTTAAGTTAGATCCACAGACTTTATTCATATAATCATCTCCCTGTAAAAAAACCAACCTATCGAACAAGATGTTCGGAACAACCGTTCGATTTAAATGAATTATATCGAACATTCATTTGGATGTCAATAGTTTTTTCGAACATTTTTTCTGAAAACAGAACAAAAATTTGGAAAATATGTTTGCATTTTTATAGAACATATGTTAGTATTTAATCAGGTAATTATTGATCACATACAGAATTCTATGGTTTAGCGGACTATATATCGATCCAAGGAGGTTTTATTATGGCAGGTAATAATGCGATTTCGGCTAAGCAGCAGCAGATTCTTGATTATATTAAAGAAGAGATTCTTATCAAGGGTTATCCGCCTACAGTAAGGGATATTTGCGAGGCTGTTAATCTTAAGTCCACATCCAGTGTGTTTTCTCATTTGGAGACACTTGAGAAGAAGGGATATATTAAGAGAGATCCCGCCAAGCCAAGGACAATTGAGATCACTGACGACAGCTTTAATATGGTAAGGACCGAGATGACATCATTGCCTGTTATCGGTACTGTCGCAGCGGGTGAGCCCATTCTTGCGGAACAGAATATCACGAATTATTTTCCGGTTCCGGCGGAGATGGTTCCGAAAGGCGAACCGAGCTTTGTACTTAAGGTCAAGGGCGACTCCATGATCAATGCCGGTATCTTTTCGGGCGATCAGATTTTCGTACAATGCTGCAATACCGCGCATAACGGCGAGACGGTCGTAGCACTGGTGGATGATTCGGCTACGGTCAAGACCTTCTATAAGGAGAAGGATCATATAAGATTACAACCGGAGAATGATACAATGGAACCGATAATCGTGGATGATTGCCAGATACTTGGCAAGGTTTTCGGAGTATTCAGACTTTATCATTGATAAATATAAGCTTGGGCCTTTTGACCCAAGCTTTTATTCTTCTCTGAGTCTTATTGCTTTGGCCGCCCGACGCTTATGTTCGTCTTTCATTGCCGCATAGTGCTTTCTTGTTGTATTGACATCCTTATGTCCGAGTACATCTGCTACAAGATAGATATCGCCAGTCTCCTGATACAGATTTGTTCCGAAGGTGCTTCGTAATTTATGAGGAGTTATCTTCTTAAGGCTGACTGAGGAAGCATATTTTTTGACGAGATTCTCCACCGCACGAACGGATATCCGTCTGTTCTGCAGGGACAGGAAGAAGGCATCCTCATGTCCCTCATTGGGGATAATGTGCCTGCGCTCATCCATATAAGCTGCCAAAGCATCATGTACTTCCTCTCCGAAGTAGACAACGTCCTCATATCCGCCCTTACGACGCACCTTGATCCTGTCGTTCTTCCAGTCTATGTCATTGATGTCGAGACCCACACATTCCGATACTCTTATACCTGTTCCGAGTAAGAGAGTAAGGAGAGCGGTATCACGCAGGGCAGTCTTATTATGATAATTAAGCTGCTTTTTTGTAAGGTCGGTACCGGCCTCGACTCTGTCAAGCAGGTCAGCCACCTCATCCGGCTCAAGACGGATGATCTCTTTTTCATGAAGCTTGGGCATAGGAACCAAGGCAGGCGGGTTGGACGATATAAGCTCGTTTCTGAAAAAGTAGTTGTAGAAGCTCCTTAAGGATGCAAGCTTGCGGCTTTTGCCTCTTTCATCATTTATGACCTCTTCGTTCTCGCCGTTTTTATATAAGGACAGATAATCAAGATAATCCTCGATATCTTCGCGTCCGATCATATCAAGCACTTCAAGCGGAAGCTCGGTCATGGCGTATTGCCTGCAATATGAATTATTCTTCATGATAAATTCGAAGAAAACTCTCAGATCATAGGCATAGGCTATCTTGGTACGTGATGATATGGTATCGTTCATTCCGCGGAAAAAGGTCTTGCAGAATTTAGGAAGAGTATCGAGGAGCTCTCTTAACTTCTCGATATTCTCCCGATTAAGCTTATCATGATAATTAAGGCTATTGTTGTCCATGGTTCTCCTCAGGTTATTAATAGTGTGCGCCTTCTCTTTTATCCCAGCCCTTGATATTGCTCTCGGTGACAGCAGTGAACATGCGGTTCTTAACTCCGGGGTTATCCTTTATGAGTTCCTTAAGCAGATTGTGGGCATATTCCCTTTTGGTATTGCCGTCGGCGGGACAGGGACTCTTGACAACGGGTACGTCGTATTTACGCACAAAGCCTATGACATCGGATTCGTGAACATATATAAGCGGTCTGATTACCGTTACCTGCATACGGTCTAAGTAGGTGACGGGAGCGAAGCAGTGGAAGCGTCCTTCATACATCAGTGATAAAAGCATCGTCTCTACTACATCATCCCTGTGATGGGCATATGCAACCTTGTTGCAGCCGAGCTCTTTAATAGCCTCGTTGATTGCTCCCTTACGCATCTTGGCGCAGAGAGAGCAGGGACTTTTCTCCTCCCTTTCGTCGAATACGATACGGGCTATATCTGTCTTAACTATGTGATATCTGACTCCAAGCTTATCACAAAGAGACTGTACGGCACTCAGATCAAGATTATTAAAGCCCAGATCCACCGTAACGGCAATTATCTCAAAGCTCTTGGGATAGAAATGCCTTAATCCCTCAAGAGCATACAGAAGCGCAAGCGAATCCTTGCCGCCGGATATACCTATGGCTATACGATCCCCGTCATCAATCATATTATAATCATCTACAGCACGTCTTACGTAGCTGTACAGCTTCTGCAATTTCATCTGTCTGTCAACCCCGTATAATCTATCTGATCCTGTAATTCAATATTATACCACAAAACGATGCTATAATATGATACAATAAGTTGATATACGATAAATTCCGGCAATAGCTTTGACAGCGGCTATTGCTTTTTTAGGACAATAAACCGCATGAGGATGTTCCAATGAAAGATGTTGATTCCTCGAACATATCGGATGACGAACTCTATTCCAACTTCATACAGGGTCAGACCGAAAGCTTCGATGAACTGACGATACGCTATGGCGACGCACTTGTCATATACCTTAGCGGTATACTTCACAACATGCAGGATGCTGAGGATATCATGGTTGAGACCTTTGCCCGTATCCTTGTGAAGAAGCCTGCCATAAGAAGCGGCGGATTCAAGGCATATCTGTATAGGACAGCCCACAATCTGGCAATAAATCTGCTTAAGAAGAACAGGCGCAGGGAGACCTTCTCTTTGGATGGCTGCGAAGAAATTCTTAGAATAAGCGATTCTGCAACGAAGACAATTGACGATACAGAACGTGACGACATACTCCATCTGTGCATGGAGAAGATAGATCCGGTGCTTAAGGAAGTACTTTTCCTTATCTATTTTGAGGAGCTAAGCTATAAAGAGGCTGCCGCTGTTATGAGGATATCACCTAAGCGGGTAGATAAGCTGCTTCAAAGTGCCAGGAAGCATCTTAGGAAGGAATTATCAAAAGAAGGGATAGACCATGCTTACGAATGAAGAAAGAATAGAAGCTATTCATAAAAGAGCGGCTGAGATAGAGATTGCCGGAAGACGAACACAGCAGACTATCATACGGGTCGGAGCGGTCGCAGCATGCCTTGCAGGGATCATACTGCTATCATTATATATTCCAACTATTACGGACAGGTTTGCAACAGAGCATGCATCTGCCGGCATGCAGGCAAGTATTTTGTCAGGAGACGGCACTATTGGGTATATTGCTATCGGAGTGATCGCATTTCTCTTAGGCTGCTTTGTGACAATATTCTGCATGAAACTTAAAAAATGGCAGGATGACAATGCAAAGGTAAGCGAACAAGGTAAGGAAGAATAGGTATGCCGGTAATCGAAAGCACGGACAACATCATACAGCTTTTCACCACCGGGTTCTGTGCCGGACTCAGTGCATACCGTGCCTTTAAGACGGGCAGGCATGCATGGGTACTTCTGTTTTTTGCGGCCTTTGTATATTTTCTGGCCGATATCTATTGGCAGTTATACTTGGTATTCTATGGTGAGACACCGCACTATTCCTATATTCCCGATGCCGGATGGTATGCTTGCTATCTTTTTCTTATCCTGCTTGTAAATGATATACGAGGACGCAGGGATAAAACCCCTTATAACCGGTTTCTGCTGCTCATTCCGGTATTTACGGTCGGAATGTGTGTGTTCTATCTTCAGTTCGGTGATTTTATCGGTAATATACTTGCGGCTGTACTTATGAGCATACTTATCCGTGTGACGGTCGATGCTCTTATACAATGTAAAAGGAGAGAACTTCTGAAAAACGATGCTTTGCATACTGACAGGAATCGCAACGGACTGTATATCTCGGTTCTTGTCTTCTGCTTTGCGGAATATGCGGCCTGGACGACATCCTGCTTCTGGATGGGTGATACCTTTGCCAATCCCTATTTTTATTTTGACACGGTACTGTCATTTACATTTTTGATATTTCCGTATGCGTTAAAGTCTGCGCTTAAAGAACAGGGTAAAGTAACAGACGGGTATGAGGATCGTAATACACCGGACGGAAAGGTGGCGCAGAATGACTAATATAGAAAATATCTTTATCTGTATCGCAGCGCCCCTTATCATAGCGACCATTGTCTCCAAGGGTCGTGGCAGGAGGATGCTTATATTTATGATCGCCGGTATGACTTCATGCCTTCTTTCGTCTTATATAAGTACTTTTATTGCTGCCGTGCAGGGAGCGGATCTTATCATAGCATCCATTGAGATATCCCCGCTTGTTGAGGAGATACTAAAGCTATGTCCGGTCCTATTCTTTATTCTTGTCTTTGAACCCGATAAACCCACTGCTGCGGATGCATGCGAGATGATCGCCATAGGCTTTGCAACCTTTGAAAATGTGTGCTTTCTTATGATAAACGGAGCAGATGATATTCTTAGTCTGGCGATACGTGGCTTTGGAACAGGGGCCATGCATGTGGTCTGCGGAAGCATAATTGCCTTCGGGTTATTGCACCTTTGGGACAGGCTGTGGCTTCGCGCAGCAGGAACGGTAGCTCTTCTATGTGTTGCGGTCACCTATCATGGAGTCTTCAATGTATTGGTATCACAGACCGGTGCCCCGATGATCATAGGGTTCATGATCCCTCTTGTAACGACTGCAGCGATCATCTTTTTAAGAGGCAGGATCAAATCAATGGGGATTTCTTAGGGAATGCCGGTCAAGACATTGCTTTCACGGTAGATTCATGTAATATCATACAAAACAGACGTATATAAATTGTGCATAATGCCATAGTTGATCTTTTTGATCAACTTTTTTTATTTTGTAGGGGGGAAAAAGGAAGGTTTGGTTGTCTGTATATTAGAAGGTTTTTTTGAGAGTAAAAATAAAAATTTGTATCGGATCTGAAAGGAGGATACATGATAAGCAGTAAAGAGCGTATCAGTCTCATACATACGAGGGCTGCAAGAATCAAAAGAAGACAGGAGAAAAACACCATCACAGGAATCGGAGGTCTGTGTGCGGTGTTACTCATATTGCTCTCGGGAATGATGAATATTCCGGTTACCAATGATCAGCTATCAGACAGTACCGGGATGTATGCCGGATCGTCACTTTTGGATGCAAGTGCGGGAGGATATGTACTTACCGCCGTCGTAGCCTTTATGGTGGGGGTCATCATAACCGTGATATGTAAAAAATATGTTGAAAGAAAAGACCTTACAAGGGAGGATAATGAATAATGAGACAAAAGATTAAGAAGGGGATAGCAATGCTTCTTGGCATGGTGCTCACGGTAGCAGCCTGTGTCAGCGCATTGCCACAGATGGCACTTACGGCTTATGCAGCGGGAACAGGAAAGAGTATTCAGCTTGGAGCAAATGCGCTTAATGATAATGTTAATACAGCAAATGCTCCGATAGTGTATTACGACAATGATTCAGACGCATGGCGTGTGGTCGGCTATGACGGAACAGGAGTTGCAGGTACATCGGGTGCGATAACACTTATTGCAAATGGGAATATAGCTTTTGGTTATTATGATTCTGATAGTCCATATAGTAACAATTACAGTGGGAGCAATCTTCAGAACATGATAGGTACGATTGCGGGAAGATTATCGACAGCTGAAGCTTCTGCAGTAGTAGCAAGGACACTTGAAGGTGGTAGTGCCAATTATGATAAAACAGGTTATGCTGATAACAAAATCAGCGGTGACCCCGTATCGAATGCCGTGATGTGGCCATTATCCGTAGCGGAAGCAAATGTTCTCAACGCGGATTTAAGAAGATTGGATGGAGGAACGGGCAGGAATTGGGCAAGTGACTATTGGTGGCTTCGCTCGCCGGGCTACAATGATGGCTATGCCACGGTCGTCTATGGCAACGGCCATGTGTACTACTATGTTAGCAATGCCAACAACCGTGAGTATGGTGTGCGGCCCGCTTTTAATATTGATTTGGAATCTGTAATCTTCTCATCTGCAATCTCATCTGAATCTGGCTCATATAAGCTCACGATTAAGGATGGCTCTATGTCCGCAGGAGTAACATCCGGGCAGGAAGTTACAAGATCGGGAGATACAATTACCGTTCCATATACGGTAAGTGACGGAACCAACAGAGTATCGGTGCTCATAACAGATGGGGAGTACACATTAGGCTCATCATCTCTTCCGGATATGAAATACTACGGGGCGCTGACGATAGATGGCGGCACTATAGGAACATCCGGAACAGGTACATTTACCCTTCCGACAGGATATCAGGATTCATGGAAGGTATATATACTTGCAGAGAAGACAAGCGGTGATGATAAGCTTACGGATTATGCATCAGTTCCTGAACCTATATCCATTCCGGATGCATCAGGTACAACGCCAAGTCCGACTCCGGCATATGTAGATAAGAATACAGAAGGGGCAGCTTCGGGTGATAAGCCATCAGATATACCCGAGGAAGAAGATACCGTAAGCTACCTTGATGAGCTTCGTACCATGCTTAGTGCGGCTGCAGCTAAGGGTGGAGCGCAGACAATATACTGGGATAAGGGAACAGCACTTCCTTATGATATCATGAAGACCTTGCAGGATAATTCGAAGATAACGCTGGTATTCAGCTACACATATCAGGGTAAGGACTATAAGGTAACTATCCCTGGGAGTAGTGTCAAGGCTGACCCTGCGATACCGTGGTACGGTCCTCTCTGCCTCTATGAGCTGTATGGGACATATAATGCCAAGACACCGGCTGCCACGGTCAATACTAAGGCAGGAAGCCGCACATATACGGTCATATCAGGCGATACGCTAAGTGCGATAGCAAGAGAACTGGGGACTACGGTCAGAAGCCTCACAGAGCTTAATAATATCGCCGATCCCAACCGCATAAGCATCGGTCAGGTGATTAAGTATTGATAGAGGATATGTACTTACTGCTGTCGTAGCCTTTATGGTGGGAGTCATCATAACCGTGATATGTAAAAAATATGTTGAAAGAAAAGACCTTACAAGGGAGGAGAACTAAAAATGAAACAAGGGAAGCGAAACAACACAGGCAAGAGGATTGTTGCATCAATCATGGCATTACTTCTTGCCGTAACAACACTTGAGTTAGTTCTGCCACAGGCAACATTGAAGGTTTATGCCGCAACTGAAAAGAGTGACAGCAACACAGCACTTGGTGTAAGTAATATATCTAATCCGTCGGGAGCAGGACAGTGGAACTATGTATATTACGGAAGGAAGTTTAGCGATAATTATGTGAGATACCGAGTGCTTGATAAGGCTGCTACGGAGTACGGTGGAAGCACTATGCTCCTTGACTGTGATTATGTCCTTGAAAATAAGAGGTTTGATGATGATTCTAACGTGTGGGCTGACAGTGAGGTTAAGGGATATCTTAACGGCGATTTCTTAACAGGAAATTTTGCAACTCCGGAACAGGCGGCTATTGTTGCAAGCAGCAAGTCATCTGCTTCGACAAAGGATGGAAAAGGCCGGGTATCAGGGGCGACTGATTATCTTCTGTGGACTGTTTTAAGTAGTGGAGAGAAGATATTTCTGTTAGATGCCAAGGAGGCAACAAGCACAGCATATGGCTATGAAGATAAGGACGGTTCCAGTGATTCACGTAAGAAGTATGAGATCGGCACGACAAGTGCTTATTGGTGGTGGCTGCGCTCGCCTTATTATAACATTACTTACTATAACTACGCCGGCTGCGGGTACCATTCGGGTACTATCCTCGACTATGTGGTCAGTGATGATCGCGGTGTTAGTCCCGCTTTTAATATTGATCTGGAATCTGTAATCTTCTCATCTGCAATCTCATCTGAATCGGGTTCGTATAAGCTCACGATTAAGGATGGCTCTATGTCCGCAGGAGTAACATCCGGGCAGGAGGTAACAAGATCGGGAGATACAATTACCGTTCCGTATACGGTAAGCGACGGAACAAACAGGGTATCGGTGCTCATAACAGATGGGGAGTACACATTAGGCTCATCATCTCTTCCGGATATGAAATACTACGGGGCGCTGACGATAGATGGTGGCACTATAGGAACATCCGGAACAGGTACATTTACCCTTCCGACAGGATATCAGGATTCATGGAAGGTATATATACTTGCGGAGAAGACAAGCGGTGATGATAAGCTTACGGATTATGCATCAGTGCCGACATCTATCACAATACCCTCTGCATCTAAACCCACCCTTACAATTACCGCAAAGGATAGGACTTATTCATATAACGGTCAGACACAGGGGCCCGGTGATGTGGCATATAATGATCCTGCCGATATTGCCGAGATGGTCACAGTAACCGGACTGAAGGATGGAGACACGCTTACAAGCATAACTGTAGACGGACAAGGTAAGGAAGTCGGGGATTATGATTTAATTCCGTCCGGTGCTACAGTCAATGGTGAAAGCGCATCCAATAAATATGATGTTACATACGTCAATGGCAAACTTACCATCACATCTTCTTCGGCATATTCTGTGACGGTGACAAACGATGGGCATGGCAGTGCAACAGCCAACCCGACATCAGGGGCAACAGGCACTACAGTTACGATAAAGGCTACCCCGGACAGTGGTTATCAGTTCAAGGAGTGGTTGGTTCAGTCCGGAGGTGTAACGCTTGCTGATGCGAACAGTGCTACGACCACATTTGATATAAAGAATGCAAATGTAAGCATTAAGGCAATCTTTGAAAAGGTGTCAGGTGGTAGCGGAACATCGAATAATGATAATTCCGATGATAAACAATCCGATACACCATCTGATACATCAAAGGAAGAAGACACCGTAAGCTACCTTGATGAGCTTCGTACAGAACTAAAGACATCCATGGGAAAGGGTGGAGCGAAGACTGTCCTTTGGGATAAGGGCACAGCACTTCCCTATGATATTATGAAGACCTTACAGGATAATCCGAATCTTACTCTTGTATTCAGCTACACATATCAGGGTAAGGACTATAAGGTGACAATCCCCGGCAGTAGTGTCAAGGCTGACCCTGCGATACCGTGGTACGGACCACTTTGTCTCTATGGGCTGTATGGGATGCATAGTGAAGCGGCGCCGGTTGCCACAGTTAATACCAGAGCGGGAAGCCGTACATACACCGTTATCTCAGGCGATACCCTGAGCGAGATAGCAAGAGAACTGGGCACTACGG
>DGII01000009.1 GCA_002393095.1 Lachnospiraceae bacterium UBA3826
GTATGCCTTCAATAAATCCCATGCGGCATGCTATGCAGTAGTGGCTTTCCAGACCGCTTACCTTAAGCGCTATTATCCCGTGGAATTCATGGCGGCATTAATGACATCAGTTATAGACAATCCGGGGAAGGTATCGGAGTATATCCTCACATGTCGTCAGATGGGTATAGAATTATTACCGCCTGATGTCAACGAAGGCGCAAGCGGTTTTGCCGTAAGCGGAGGAAGGATAAGATATGCCCTCAATGCCATCAAGGGAGTAGGCAATAATATCATAGACGCGATAGTAAGCGAGCGTAAGTTAAGAGGAAAATACAGCTCACTTGAGGATTTCATCACACGTAATGCTACAGGCGAGCTTAACAAGAGGGTTATAGAGAATTTCATCAAGGCGGGAGCATTCGACAGCTTCGGAGGTACGCGCAAGCAGTATATGAGCATATATGTGACCGTTATGGACCATATACTCGGAGACCTCAAGAATAACATGGCGGGACAGATATCCCTCTTTGATATCGTGGATGATGAGAGCAGATCAGAATTCGATATACATCTGCCCGATGTGGGGGAATACACCAAGGAGCTTAAGCTTGCCTTTGAGAAGGAGGTACTCGGTATATATGTAAGCGGACATCCCTTAGAGGAACAGGAGGAGCTGTGGCGCAAGAATATCACCAATATGGCTACGGACCTTTTCTATATGGAGGATGATACCCGCAAGGGCATGAAGGTGAAGGAAGGTGAGTTCATAACACTGGGAGGGATCATAAGTGACAGATCCGTCAAGTATACCAAGAATAATCAGCCCATGGCGTTCTTAAGCTTAGAGGATCTGACGGGAACGATAGAGTGTATCGTATTCCCTAAGGTATATGAGAAGTATAATGAGCTGATAGCCATAGACAATAAGGTGTTCATAAAAGGAAGAGTAAGCGCCGGAGATGAGGAGGACGGTAAGCTTATAGCCGATACGATCACTCTTTTTGATATGATACCACGTAAGCTCTGGCTTAAGTTCGGTACTATGGAGGATTATAACGGGATCGAACCTAAGCTTATGGATAAGCTTAAGTTATCTGACGGAAGAGACAGTGTGGTAATATACATAGCATCCACCAGACAGAAAAAGGAACTCGGAGCGGCTATGTCGGTGGATGGAGAGGCAATTAAGGACGAGCTTGCGGGAATGCTCGGTGCGGATAATGTAAGACTTGTATGATAGTATAAAATCTTGCATTAAGAACGACCTTGTTTTACAATTAATACGTTAGCAGATAGAAACGGACAGAGTCCGGTATGAGAGGTAATTATGTCAGACGAGATAAAGACAATAGGAGTATTGACAAGCGGCGGTGATGCGCCGGGTATGAATGCGGCTATAAGAGCAGTTGTACGCAAGGCTATCGCAAGAGGTATAAAGGTTAAGGGTATCAAGAAGGGATACATGGGGCTTCTCAATGAGGAGATAATGGACATGGATTCTCACAGTGTATCCGATGTGATCCAGAGAGGCGGAACGATACTGGGAACTGCCAGATGTAAGGAGTTCACCACTGAGGAGGGTCAGAAGAAGGGTGCAGATGTATGTCGTAAGTACGGTATAGACGGTGTGGTTGTGATCGGAGGAGACGGCTCATACAGAGGAGCCCAGGCTTTGTCCAAGCAGGGCATCAATACCATAGGGATACCCGGAACCATAGATCTGGATATATCATGTACGGATTATACTATAGGCTTTGATACGGCTGTCAATACTGCCATGGAAGCCATTGATAAGGTAAGGGACACATCTTCATCCCATGAGAGATGCTCTATAATAGAGGTTATGGGTCGTAATGCGGGATATATAGCATTGTGGTGCGGCGTGGCTAACGGTGCGGAGGATATACTGCTCCCTGAGAAGTATGATTTCAATGAGCAGAATATCATCAACAATATCATTAATAACCGTAAAAGAGGCAAGACCCACCACCTTATAATCAACGCCGAGGGTATCGGACATTCCACATCCATGGCAAGGCGTATTGAGGCAGCTACAGGAATAGAGACCAGAGCTACGATACTGGGTTATATGCAGCGCGGCGGAAGTCCCACCTGTAAGGACAGATACTTTGCATCCATAATGGGTGCATACGCTGCAGATATCCTCTGTGACGGCAAGACCAACAGGGTGGTTGCCGTAAGGCACGGAGAGTTCACGGACTATGATATAGATGAGGCACTTGCGATGCAGAAGGATATACCGGAGTATGAGTATGAAGTGAGCAGACTCCTGTCGGTATCTACTAAAACGGTATAGTTATGTTGACTAATGCAGAGATCAAAGAGATAAGAAAGCTTAATGAGAGATCCAAGGCTCGCCGTGAGGCGGGCCTCTTTGTGACAGAGGGGCCCAAGCTTTTCATGGAAGCACCCTTGGAGTGGGTTAAGAAGATATACGTGACAGAAGAATTCTTAGAGGGGCTTAAGGACGGTAGGGAAGGTTCTCTTAAGATAAGCGATATGATAAGCTGGATGGAGCATGAGGTTATCACTGCTGATCAGCTTAAGAAGATATCGGATACTCAGACACCTCAGGGCATACTCTGTGTGATGGAACAGCCGCAATACAGCCTTGATGACATTATAAAAAAAGAGGATAAGCATAAGCTTATCATGATACTGGAGGATATTCAGGACCCGGGTAATCTGGGAACCATATTCAGAACGGCTGAGGGAGCCGGAGCATCGGGAATAGTATTAAGCAGCGGTTGTGTGGATATATATAATCCCAAGACCATAAGATCCACCATGGGTTCTATATACCGGATGCCATTTATCTGCACTAAGGACCTTAAGGGAACGATATCCGATATCCAAAAAGAGGGAATAAAGGTATATGCCGCACACTTAGACGGCAGTGAGTACTATGATGAGATAGAATATACGGACAGTGCCTTCCTTATCGGCAACGAGGGCAACGGTCTTACGGATGAGACCGCGTCATATGCTGATATAAGAATAAAGATACCGATGGAAGGAGAGCTTGAAAGTCTCAACGCCGCTGTCGCGGCGTCGATCCTTATGTATAATCATTATATATCTAATAGAATACATGAGCACCGATAACGATGCCATTCTGTCCTGTCCAGCGTCTGAAGTGAGTTGCGGTACCTACGTTGGTAGCACCTGCTATAGCTTCTCTTGCAGCCTGTAAGCACGAATCGGGCACACCCATCTGAACCCTTGTAGCCACCTTGCCGCTCATGGCAGGAGTAAACTGTCCGGAAGCGTATATAACGCTTGATATGGTGTTGGGATAAGCGGCGCTCCTGACTCTGTTCATGACTACACTTGCTACGGCCAGCTTGCCCTCATAAGGCTGATTACCGGCTTCGCAGTATACCAATGCACCAAGCAGCGTCTCATCGGTGGCACCGACTGCCACAGGTCCGAGATTGGCTATAAGCTTGGCCTTCTCTTCCTTCTCACGACGGTCACGTTCCTTGATCTCTTCGTATGTCTCTCCGGAATCGACAGAGAATGTGATATCCAGGTAATCAGCGGACAAAAAGCCCTCCTCGCCTTCGAAATCAATAGCGATCCAGTTCTCATCCGAATGATCGAGTATAACCTCTATCTGATCACCCTGCTTCACAAGACCCCATACACCCGAATCCTCGGAAGCCTCCATCCTCACACGAAGAGCATCTGCCGTAACCTTAGCCAAGGTAATGCCAACGTCCTGTGCAAGAGCCTCAGCCTCTTCGTCAAAGAGCAGGTAGTCGTTGCTGCACCAGCCTATTAAGTTGCCTGATCTGATCTTAGTCCAATTCCCGTTTCTGTCAAGGATCGTACCACCGCAGTCCGCATACAGCAGACCAACCTTGGCAGAGTCCTCACTGGGCTCTTCGCGTACATTAAGTGATTGATGTACATTCGCCATGACGAGATCGGACTGATGGGAGGCCGGATCGTCCGAATCCTCGGACCCTTCATCCTCCGAACCCTTATCCGGTGACTCTATAGAGTCAAGATCCGCAACCCTGTCAAGAGAATCAAGTACCTTCGCTGCTCCGACATTAAGCTCAGAGAGCGAGTACCTGCTTGTTGCGGCCATCACGACGTTAGACTTGACCATACTTAGAACCGATATCCCCACAATAGTTCCGGCAAGCCCGCGAAGAAGCCTTTTGCTTCTTCTGTTCATAGTTTTTCACTCCATTTTATGTATTATCAAAAGCTGACTTTTAAACAACATAGTTAAGAAATCTTAACAAATTATGACGTAATTGTCAAATCCACCTGTCAAATCGACTTGTAACAGCCGCGAAAATGTTGTAAAATTGGGGAAAATACTGTTTTGAAAGGATGTAATATATATATGGATCTTAAAGGAAGACATTTTCTTAAATTGCTGGATTATACGCCGGAGGAGATAGAGTATCTGGTAGATCTTGCGTCGGATCTTAAGTTCATGAAGAAGAAGGGTGTTCTGGTGGATAAGTTAAGGGGCAAGAACATCGCTCTGATATTCGAGAAGACCAGTACACGTACCAGATGTTCTTTTGAGGTGGCTGCACATGATCTGGGAATGGGAACGACATATCTTGATCCCAAGAGCTCACAGATAGGCAAGAAGGAGAGCATAGCCGATACCGCAAGAGTGCTCGGCGGAATGTTCGATGGTATAGAGTACAGAGGATACGGACAGGAGATCGTGGAGGAACTGGCCAAGTATGCGGGTGTGCCGGTGTGGAACGGACTTACCAACGAATTCCATCCTACCCAGATGATAGCGGATCTTCTGACGATCAAGGAAGAACTCGGACGCATCAAGGGTGTAAGAGTTGTATATATGGGTGATGCAAGATACAACATGGCTAATTCATGGATGGTGACCTGCGCGAAGATGGGTATGCATCTTACACTTTGCTCCAATAAGGCATATTTCCCCGATAAGGAGCTTACCAAGACCTGCATGGACATAGCTGCCACAACAGGAGGAAGCATAACCTTAACGGATGATGCCATAGACGGTACAAGGGATAAGGATGTGGTATACACGGATGTATGGGTATCCATGGGTGAACCGGATGAGGCATGGGAGGAGCGTATAAGAGACCTGTCGCCTTATCAGGTCAATAAGGCTGTTATGGACAGAGCCGGCAAGGATGCAATATTCATGCACTGTCTGCCGGCATTCCACGACCTGAAGACGGAGATAGGCAGGGAGAAGGGTGAGCAATTCGGATTCACGGAGCTTGAGGTTACGGATGAGGTATTCGAGTCGGCACAGTCTGTTGTCTTTAAGGAAGCCGAGAACAGGATGCATACCATTAAGGCTATAATGGCAGCCACAATGGGAGCTTTCTGATGATCAGGATATAAGGCACTGTAATAAGCTTAACAGGTACAGAGGGTCATGGGCAAGATAAGATGTAAGACATCTTTTATCGGAAAACAGAATATATGGCTTGACAGAACGGATTCCACCAACGAGGTCATCAAGCGCCTTTTGCGTGACGGACAGACCATAGAGGGAGAACTGGGCAGGCTTAACCGCATGATAGAGGGCAGCACCCATAACGGGCTGACAGTTGTGGCCGATCATCAGACAAAAGGCAAGGGCAGAAGCGGAAGAGAATGGGTGGATGAGATAGGAAGCAACATCGCAATGTCTGTGCTCCTGCAACCCGGATTCGGTTCGGAGAGCATATCAATGCTGACACTTGTGTCAGCTATGGCCGTAGCATCCATGATAAGGGAGAAGACAAAGCTTAAGCCTTTTATAAAGTGGCCTAATGATGTGCTCGTAGGTAATCGTAAGGTCTGCGGGATACTTACTGAGCTTGTGGTAGCACAGGGACAGTATTGTGTGATAGTAGGTATAGGAGTCAATGTCAATCAGGCATACATACCGGATGAGCTGACTGACAAGGCAACATCTCTTCTTATCGAATCGGAGGGCTGCATCCCGTATGACAGGGCGGAACTTGTGGATTCCATACTTGAGAATCTGGAACGCTATTATAATATATTCGGTAATAAAGGGGATATGACCGACCTTATGGACGAATACAACAGTCAGCTTGTCAATATAGATAAGCAGGTCAAGGTTATGGACCCTTCGGAGGATATAGAGGGTATTGCCAGAGGGATAGACGATAAAGGCAAGCTGATAGTACAGACACCGGACGGAGAGCTTCATCATATATATGCGGGCGAGGTATCGGTGCGAGGATTGTACGGATATGTATAATACGGATAATAAAGACAACACAGACAATATAGTGCTCTGCGGAGCCAATGCGTATGAACAGAAGTACTATTTTAATAAGGATTTTGACAGACTGCCTCAGTCCATTAAGGATGAACTGCATATAATATGCGTGCTCTTCACGGAAGAGGTTGGAGGGATATTCACCATGGGATTTGAGGAGGACGGTGAACTCATCTTCACAACTCAGGCGGCAGATGAGGATTACCTCTATGATGAGATAGGAGCAGGACTTCTAATACGCAAGATCAAGGATACCAAGCAGGAACTGCTGCAAGGGCTCTCTCTCTATTACAGGGTGATCATGCTGCATGAGAATATAGACATAAGTGAACTTGAATAAGAACAGGAGATACGGAAATATGTTACTGGTGATCGATGTTGGCAATACTAATATAACATACGGAGTATACAAGGAGACGGAGCTTGTCACCACCTTCAGGATGATGAGCAAGATGCCAAGAACATCGGATGAATACGGCATAGCCATCAGAGAGATGCTTTTTGTTAACGATATTAAGAATGATGAAATAGACGGCTGCATAGTATCAAGTGTCGTGCCGGGCATCATGCATTCCCTTATGAGCGGCATAGTCAAGTATGTATATGACAAGCCAATGACGGTTGGCGCAGGCATCAAGACCGGTATCAGGATAATCACGGAGAACCCTAAGGAGATCGGACCGGACAGAATAGTTGACGCAGTCGGAGCCTATGAGAAATACGGCGGTCCCGTGCTTGTGCTCGACTTCGGAACGGCTACCACATATGATCTTGTAACGGAAGCAGGTGAATTCGCCGCAGGTATCACAGCACCCGGACTTAGAATAAGTGCCAAGGCACTCTGGGAGGATACGGCCAAGCTTCCTGAGATCGAGATACGTAAGCCTAAGAGCATACTGGCACAGGAGACTATCTCAAGTATGCAGGCAGGACTTGTGTACGGACAGATCGGTCAGACGGAATATATCATCTCACAGGTGAAGAAAGAAGCGGGTTTTGACAGTATGAAGGTCGTAGCTACAGGCGGACTGGGACGGATCATTGCAGATGAGACGGATGCGATAGATATATATGACAGCACCCTTACCCTTGAAGGACTGAGGATGATATATGACAGGAATAAGCGACGTTAGGAATATATATGGATCTGTATCATGAGCTTAAGATAGGCAATGTGACATTGTCCGGCAATATAATACTGGCTCCCATGGCAGGTGTTACAGACCTGCCATTTCGTCTGTTATGTGCTAGATACGGTTCTGCTCTCCAGTGTATGGAGATGGTGAGCGCCAAGGCGATTTATTATAATAATAAGAACACAGAAGCTCTGATGGAGATACATCCCGATGAGATGCCGGTATCCCTGCAGATGTTCGGAAGCGATCCCGTGATAATGGGGGAGATGGCGCATAAGATAGAGGACAGACCCTTTGCGGTACTGGATATCAATATGGGCTGTCCTGTGCCAAAGGTAGTGAATAACGGTGAGGGAAGCGCTCTTATGAAGGACCCTCTGCTTGCGGGCAGGATAATAGAATCCGTGGTAAAAGCCATAGATAAGCCTGTTACAGTGAAGATAAGGAAGGGCTTTGATGACAGTTGTGTCAACGCAGTGGAGATAGCACATGTGGCTGAAGAATCCGGAGCTGCTGCCATAACCGTACACGGAAGGACAAGGGAACAGTACTACAGCGGCAAGGCCGACTGGGATATAATAGCGGCTGTCAAGGCAGCGGTCGGCATTCCCGTTATAGGTAACGGGGATGTTATTGACGGGGGGAGTGCAAGGGCCATGCTGGAGAAGACCGGCTGTGACGGAGTGGCTATAGGAAGAGCAGCAAGGGGAAATCCGTTCATATTCAGAGAGATAAGAGACCGGCTTGTGACAGGTGCGTCAGACGGCAAAGCCATGAGTACAAGACCTACTAAGAAGGAGCTGCTTGATACCATACTTGAGCATGCCCGTCTGCAGCTTAAGTATAAGGGAGAGTACACGGGAGTCAGGGAGATGCGTAAGCATATAGGCTGGTACAGTGCAGGGATGCCGGGAGGAGCGAGGTTAAGGGGAAGAGTCAATGCAATGGAGACAATGGAAGATATAGAGAGTGTGGTAAGGGAGGCGTTCGGCTGATATGATCACGATAAGCGTATGCATGATAGTGAAGAATGAGGAGGATAAGCTCGATATATGCCTTAGGAACGTCAAGTCCATAGCCGATGAGATCATAGTGGTGGATACGGGCTCGGTGGATTCGACTAAGGATATAGCGGCAAAGTATACGGATAGGATATATGATTATGAGTGGACCGGCAGCTTCTCGGATGCCAGGAACTATGCGTTCTCCCTTGCAAGCTGTGATTATATCTATTCGGCGGATGCGGATGAAGAGCTTGACAGTGAGAATATAGAGAAGTTCCTTAAGCTTAAGGAGAACTTCGATACCGATATTGATATCGTGCAGATGTACTATTGCAACCAGCTTCAGAACAATACCATATACAGCTTCGATCGGGAGCTTCGTCCCAAGCTGTATAAGAGACTCCGTTCCTTCATATGGGAAGAGACCATACATGAGGCCGTAAGACTTAACCCAATAGTATATGACAGTGATATAGATATAATACATCGTCCGGGAGAGGGACATGCGGTACGTGATCTTAAGGCATTCGAAAGGCTTATAGGCTCCGGACAGACGCTTAGTGAGAGGCTTACAGAGATATACTGCAAGGAGCTGTACATAGCAGGGGAGGAGGAAAACCTGCTTAATGCGAAGGCGTTCGTTGCCAAGCTCGCTGATGCCGAGGGACTTGGAAAAGACCAGCTTGTGAGAGTTTTCTCCATAGGGTGCAGGATATGTCGTGTGACCGGAGATATACCGGGATTCATTAAGTATGCAGCGAGAGCGGCGGCAGGAGATATGTTAAGCAGTGAGATATGCTGTGAACTGGGGGAATACTTCAGTGCTGTCGGAGATGAGAGAGAGGCTGCCCTGTGGTACTATAATGCGATGCATGAGACGGAGGCATATCTGGATATAAGGAGCAAGGAGGAGTTCCCGCATAAGCATCTGAAGGATGCGGATGCCTTGACATAGCACCGTCAAATGTCTATAATACAGTAATTAGGCCGTGACAGATGCGGCTTGGCATAATATCGGAACATAAATGTAATAATATATTATTAAGGAGATGCGGTACAATGGAAGATAAGAAGAATATCCTTACATACGAAGGCCTCAAGGCTTACGAAGAAGAGCTTGAGAACCTCAAGGTAGTAAGACGTAAAGAGGTAGCCCAGAAGATCAAGGAAGCCAGAGCACAGGGCGACCTGTCTGAGAACGCAGAGTATGATGCGGCCAAGGACGAGCAGAGAGAGATCGAGGCACGTATTGAGGAACTTGATAAGATACTTAAGAATGCAGAGGTCGTAGTAGAGGATGAGGTAGATACCGAGACCATCAGTATAGGATGTCGTGTCAAGATCCGTGATATGGAGTACAAGGAAGATCTGGAGTACAAGATCGTAGGCTCTACAGAGGCCAACTCTCTTAAGGGTAAGATATCCAACGAGTCACCTGTGGGTAAGGCGCTTATAGGAGCCAAGAAGGGTGAGACCGTTAAGGTGGAGACGCAGGCAGGAGTACTTAAGTACAAGGTTCTTGAGATACAGAGGTCAAACTAATGGGTGACAATAACCGTAACAATGCAGGGGTGGCGGATAATGGCAATTCCGCACCGGCAGTAGATCTGAATCAGGTCAGGAAGAATAAGAGAGAGAAGCTTGCGGCGCTTCAGGCAGCAGGCAAGGATCCTTTCGTCATTACCAAGTATGACGTGGATCATCATTCGGCAGATGCCAAGGCTGAATACGAGGAACTTGAGGCCAAGCTTCTTGCAGGCAGAGCAGAAGTCAATACCGACGGTATGGATGAGGCAGCTGCAAGAGAAGCAGTGAATGCCGATTATAATGAGAGGCGTGAGATCATGGATGCGTCTCCCATCAATGTGAGCATTGCCGGACGTATAATGCTTAAGCGTGTGATGGGTAAGGCTTCTTTCTGTAATGTGGCTGACCTTAAGGGTGACGTACAGGTATATGTGGCGCGTGATGCACTGGGTGAAGAACCCTATGCGGACTTTAAGAAGTATGATGTCGGCGATATCATCGGCGTCAAGGGATATATGTTCCGCACACAGAAGGGTGAGATATCCGTTCATGCTACGGAGACGACGCTTTTATCCAAGAACTTGCAGCCTCTGCCTGAGAAATTCCACGGACTGACCAATACCGATCTTCGTTACAGACAGAGATATACGGACCTTATCATGAATCCGGATGT
>DGII01000107.1 GCA_002393095.1 Lachnospiraceae bacterium UBA3826
CCGAAGAAGTCCTCAAGTCCCTGAATATCTGTAAGGAGTACGAAGTCATCATCAGTATCACCTGTCACAAGTCCGCATGAGATACCTGCTACCATCTTCTTGATAGGCACGCCGGCAGCCATAAGTGACATACATGACGCACATGTAGATGCCATTGATGTAGAGCCGTTAGACTCGAAGGTCTCTGATACCGCACGGATAGCATAAGGGAATTCCTCTTCGCTGGGAAGTACTGCTATAAGCGCACGCTCTGCCAGTGCTCCGTGACCAATCTCTCTTCTTCCGGGACCACGGCTTACCTTGGTCTCACCTACGGAATATGCAGGGAAATTATACTGGTGAATATATCTCTTGGATGTCTCGTTGGCATCAAGACCGTCTATCTTCTGCATCTCCGAAAGAGGAGCAAGTGTAACGACGTTACATATCTGTGTCTGTCCTCTTGTGAACATTGCCGAACCATGCACTCTGGGAATGATATCAACCTCGGCTGCAAGAGGACGTATCTGTGTGATCTCTCTTCCGTCGGGACGCTTGTGATCCTTAAGGATCATCTTACGTACAGTCTTCTTCTCATACTGGTATATAGCATCATCTATAAGCGCAAGCCAATCCTCCTTCTCTGCGAAGCTCTCGGCCAACCTCTCCTTGATGACTCTTATGTTCTCTTCACGTACCTGCTTCTCGTCTGTGAATACAGCTTTCTCCATCTCCTCCGGAGGTACTATCCTCTTGATCTCCTCCATAAGTTCATCGGGCATTGCATAGCTTACATACTCATGCTTAGCCTTGCCGCATTCTGCTACGATCTTGTCTATGAAAGCAATTATCTCCTGATTGATCTCATGAGCCTTATAGATAGCCTCGATCATCTTAGCCTCAGGAATCTCATTGGCACCTGCCTCGATCATGATGACCTTCTCCTTGGTAGATGCTACCGTAAGATTAAGGTCGCCCTTCTTCCACTGCTCCTGATTGGGATTGATTATGAACTCGCCATCGATCATACCTACCTGTGTGGTAGCACAGGGGCCGTCGAAGGGTATATCGGAAATTGATGTGGCGATAGCGGAACCAAGCATTGCGACAAGCTCAGGTCTGCATTCGGGATCAACTGACATTACCATATTGTTAAGCGTCACATCATTACGATAGTCCTTGGGGAAAAGAGGACGCATGGGTCTGTCGATGACACGGCTTGTAAGGATGGCATTCTCGCTTGCCTTACCCTCTCTCTTGTTAAAGCCGCCGGGCATCTTACCTACTGCATACATCTTCTCTTCATACTCAACGCTTAAAGGGAAGAAATCAATACCGTCTCTTGGCTTCTCGCTGGCTGTAGCTGTCGAGAGCACTGTGGTATCACCATAGTGCATGAATGCACAACCGTTGGCCTGCTTACCTACTCGGCCTATGTCAACGCTTAATGTTCGACCGGCCAGTTCCATTGTGAATGTTTTGTACATTTTGGTCTCCTTTCATCTGTTACCGTCAAAACGCCCGGCAGAAGACCCGAAACTACTTATAAAAACGCAGGATATATATAATACTGTGTGCTTATAAGTGGTCTCGGAACCGTCCCTACCAAGCGACAAAAGGGGACAGATATGATCCGTCCCCTTATACACATAATTATCTTCTGATACCAAGCTTCTCTATCAGGCTTCTGTATCCCTCAAGGTCTGTCTTCATAAGGTAATCAAGAAGACCTCTTCTCTTACCGATCATCTTATACATACCGCGTCTTGAGTGGTGATCCTTGGGATTGCTCTTAAGATGCTCTGTAAGCTCGTTGATACGTGCTGTGAGTACTGCGATCTGAACTTCCGGTGAACCTGTGTCGCCGGGCTTTCTTGCGTACTTCTCAATGATCTCTGTTTTCTTTTCTTTTGCTATCATTCTCTTATCTCCTTTAATGAATATCAATTCGGTCATCTCACCAAGGCTTGGCCGGAGTTGCCGTAACCTGAGCAAGCGCCACATACTGAACTATCATATCACAGTCTGACACGGTAGGCAAGCACTATTTATATGCTTTTATTCTCGATCCCGGCAAGGGTTTCCTCCGCCCAACTGTACTGACTCATATATTCTCCGTTATAGGAATTGATCGCAATGCTGTCTCCCTCGATCCATCTGTAGTAATCACAGTCCACCTTTTCCGGAACCACACGGATCATTCCCTTCTTCTTATTGATCACATCCTCCAGATCGAATTCCTTAAGGACAGTCCTTAAATCGCTTATAAGATTGCGCAGATAATTCTCAAGGGAAATGGTGATCTCCTTATCCTCCCACAGTGCCGCAAGTATCTCACCGTTAGAGCAGAATGCTCCTCTCCGGTCTATCAGATAAGCAAAAAGCTCCTTGGTCTTGATATACTTAAAGGGACATGGATACGAATCCACGAATACATCAAAATTTCCAAAGCACTGCACCCTGATCCTGCTTCCGTTATGAACCTCCGGAGGTACTCTTAAGTCTCTTAATTCCTTACGTACATCCTCTTCCATAGCCGGCTTCACAAGATATCCGGAAGCATGGAGCTGCATCGCATCAAGCGAATATTCGGGATATGCCGTTAAGAATATTATATTAAGAGCAGGCTTTAACACCTTGGCTCTCTTGGCAAGAGTAATACCGTCCATGCCTCTCATGCGTATATCCATAAAGGCTACATCAACATCATTCTCTCCGATATACTTAAGTGCTCTCTCACAGCTTGTAAAGCCCTTGACCGAACTTACCTCATCCATTTTGCCAAGCATATCCACAAAATCATCCAAGATTATCTGCTCATCATCCACCGCTATGACCTTCATTGCATTCCTCCTCCCCGTCTGTCGTCATATTCTGCGCGTTCCATACCGCCCTTGGGTATAGTGATGGTGATCACGGTACCCACATCTATCTTACTTCCTATAGACAGTGTGCCTCCGCACATGGCAGCAAGTCTCTTCCTTGAATTCTCTATTCCCACATGACTTCTCGAATCATCAAGATCCTTGGATGTGTCGAAGCCCACTCCGTCATCCTCGATCTGAACCTCATAGCAGTTGGCAGTCTCACGGCTCCTTATCTTAAGCGTGCCGCCGTTCTCCCTTGCCAGCAATCCGTGCTTCACGGCATTCTCGGCCAAGGTCTGTACTGTCATACAGGGAATCTCGAAATCATCGCTTTTAATATCATATATGATATTAAGCATGTCACCGAACCTGAGCTTCTCTATATAGAGGTAGCTCTCCACATGCTCCATCTCCTTCTTAAAGGGTATGCACTTCTTCTGTGACAGGGAGTCCATATTGGACCTTAAGTACTTGGTGAAGAAGTCGATCGCCTTCCTTGCCTCCTCCGGATTCTTACTTACAAGTGCTCTTATAGTGCTTAGCGCATTGTACATAAAGTGCGGCTGTATCTGGCTTACCATTATATTGATCCGGCTCTGCATAAGCTCATTCTCAAGCTCCTTGGCTCTCGCAGCTTCTCTTCTCTCCGCAATATTCTCCTCAACAAGAGTTGTGTACTGCCCTATGGCGAAGATTATAAGTCCCACCTCCATCATATCGATCTTATATGTACCTGTCACAATGAAGTATATGACCTCACCGATTATGGAAGCAAGCAGTATGGCGGAATTGACCGTAACCGCTTGGGAGATATTCTCCTTATGCGACTTAAAATCCCTGCTTAGCAGATATATGAAGTAGGATGCGGCAATACCGCCTACTGCCATGACAGGGATCATGGCCGAGAAGGAAGAATTCACGAAGAATGCCCGCCAAAGCATATATATTATCGCAATATTATATGCGACAACAAGTATTATGCCCGATCTTCTCTTACTTTCCTTATCCTCTATATAACGGCTCAGATAAGCCATGATGAAGATCACCGTGAATATCTGGGTAAGGGTATCAAAATACTCCAGGACGGCATATATAGGAAGTATAAGGGTTATATAGTCGGCATTGATCAAGCAGGTGAGTGCGCCCGTCATGATACCTACGGCTCCCGACAGGATACCTCCCGTCCTGCCCGAATTACTCCTTATATGCTCCACATATGTCTGCACTATCAGTATACCGATGATGATGAGCAGCAGATTCCCTATAAGTCTGAATGCATCATGCCTCAGCATATTATAAAGCACAGCATTCTTGGTGGAATCGGTCATTCTGTCAAGGAACTGCCTGAAGGCCACGTTATATAATACCGGACCTCTGGTGGCAAGCTCTATCGTTACCTCATCATTGGGTCCGAATGCATAGGAATCTATCGAATCCCAGCAATATGCCACTCCTGGGTCCGATGTATACACTATCCTGTCATTGATATATACTGATGCATCAATGTAATTAAGAAAAAGATAAAGCTTATTGCCAAGCTTAATGTCCCGATCAAAGTGTCCCTTGATGATAAGCCTGTTAAGATGACGCATGTCTATGTCATCATAATCATCAAAGTCTGTAAAGGTATTACCGTCATCCACACTGTAGCTGCCCGATATGGTCACAGGAACCATCTTCTCATGCAGAAGCACTCTGCTCTCGGTTCTGTCCCTTATCATGAGTATGGACGCAATGGTAACAATGACTAAGATCGAATACTCGATCACCACAGATGTGCGCTTTTTGAAGAAACCTACGATCTCATTCCATTCCATCTATTATGATACCCGTACGAGAATTATTATCCCTGCTCCCTGTAAAGTATTCTAACATACTTTTTTTCCATATACAATCCGCGCGGGTCATTGTGCTTAATAAAGCACTTATTCCTCTTCGCTCTCCGTAATGGAGAACGCAATGTTGACCGCATGATCCGCCACTCTCTCAAGACCGGATACTATATCCGAGAAAATCATTCCGGAATCCGGTGTGCATTCGCCCTTTGTCAGCCTTTCTATATGGGCATTCTGAAGCTTATGCTCCATGTTGTCTATCTCATCTTCAAGAGCCGAGATATGTGTCATATGCTCTGTCTTACCCTTGGCGAACATCTCAACGGAATACCTGACTATATCGTTGACCTTATCAAGCATCTGTCCCATCTCACGCTGAGCCTCTTTAGAGAAGCTGATACCCTTTTCCTTACGGGTCACGGCATCATCCGCAACATTCTCGGCATGATCGCCTATTCTCTCTATATCATTGACCACATGGAAGAGGGCGCCGATGCTCCTTAAGTCCTCTATGGGAAGGGTTGTCTGGTTGATCTTCACCAGATAGTCGGTTATGGAGTGATTGAGGAAGTTGATGTTTTTCTCCACCTCGTACACCTCGGCAATATCCTCCTCATCCAAGGTAATAAGTGCATTCATGGCGCGATTGAGGTTCTCGCTTGCAAGGTCTGCCATTCTCTCTATCTCTCTTATGACATCAACGACAGCCGTTGCCGGATTGAACACCACCTTATCTCCGATATACTTAAGGGTGAAGCTGTCTCTGTAGCCCACACTTTTGTCCTCACCGGGCACAAAGAGGTAGGTAAGCTTCACTATCAGTCCCGAGAAGGGGAAAAGAATGATCACCTGGAATATCTTGATCAGGGTGTGGGCATTAGCCACCAGACGACCGTTATCGGCCGATATCCTTCCAAGCAGCCCGATTATGGGTTCCTCGGCAAATTGCAGGATGACAAAGAATATTATCGTTCCTATGACATTAAAGAGAAGGTGTATCATAGCCGCTCTCTTGGCATCCTTCTTACCCGAAAGGGAAGCCAGCGTTGCGGATGCACATGCTCCGATATTACATCCAAGTATCACATAGAGCACTATATTCACGCCTATAAGTCCCTGATTGGCCATAAGCAGGAGTATGCTGACAGTCACGGATGAACTCTGTATGACCGCTGTCACTGCCGTACCGAGGATTACGGCAAGCAGGGGATTGTGAAGCCTTGATAAAAACTCCACCAGCTCCGGATTCTCTCTCATCTGTCCCATGGATGAACTCATGATGGACAGACCCATGAAGAGTACACCAAAGCCCAGGATTATATCTCCTATCTTCTTAACGGATTCATTCTTGACAAACATTACTATGATTATCCCGCACAGAACAAAGAGCGGGGCGATCTTGGATAAGTTAAAGGATACAAGCTGTGAAGTGACAGTAGTACCGATATTGGCGCCGAAGATAACACCGGCAGCCTGATACAGACTCATAAGTCCGGAATTGACGAAGCTGACTACCATGACCGTACAGGCACTCGATGACTGGATTATGCCGGTGAAGATTATGCCGACTATCATACCCGTGAATTTATTACGTGTGAACAGTTCAAGTATATTACGCAGCTTGGCACCCGCTGCCTTCTCTATTCCTTCGCTCATAAGCGACATGCCGAAGAGAAAAAGTCCCAATCCTCCGGATAATGACAACAAAATGTTAGAATTCATGATCGTCCCAGCATCCTCCTAGCCGTAGTCTTATCCCCTTTGCTCAAAGCTTCCCTGATCCTGCTTGAGCTTACCTCTTGTCCGTCAAGTCTTACCTTCTCTATTATCTCGGCCTTATAACCGAATCGCTCCCCCATGACACATATTAACTCCTTATCTCCCGCTCCGTCCTTACCAAAGGATATGTCGGGACCCGCAGCGATATATCGCATATGAAGCTGTCCCACCAGTATATTCTCGATAAAATCAAGAGGCTCCATAGCTGCCGTCTCATATGTAAGAGGGAATTCTATTACCAGCTCGATACCCAGAGACTCTAATAATTCCTGCTTTTGAATATTGGTACATAACGGTTCTGTATGTGCTCCAAGGAAGAGCTCCTCCGGAGAAGGATCAAAGGTAAAGACCGTGGGTATCAGTCCCATGGCCTTACACGCCACCACCTTCTCTATAAGCGTCCTGTGGCCGATATGTACACCGTCGAACTTCCCTATGCATACCGCAGTGGGTCTCTCTATCATAAAATCAAGTGTATCTCTTATTACTTCCATATCACAAAAACATAGTCTTCGGTCTGTATATTCCCTGTCCCGAAGCCTTTCTCTCATACAGAGCGAAGAATACCCCCTTATCATCATATACTCTTATATACTCAGACCCGGGGTTATCACCCGTTATCCCACTGCCCTCCAAGGCAAGCACATTACCGTTACGTGCAAGCCTCAGACTCTCACCGGACAGATGAACCTCAGGGTACTCACCAAATGCCGTATCTGTCGGTATGATGAGTCTGTCCGTAGCACCTGATGCTGCCATACTCTCTATCTCGGACAGAGTATGTGCCGTATCTATGCCATATACACCCGATAAGGTACGCTTAAGCCTTATAAGAGTTGCGCCGGTTCCAAGCTTAAGACCGATATCATCACACAATGTCCTTATATATGTACCCTTAGAGCAGACCACCCTCATACATACCACGGTCCTCTCAGCCAGGCTTGACTCATTGCCGGGTATCTGCCTGTCATACTTCCCGTAGTACTTACCGAATACCTCTGCAGAATCCGTAAGACTGCCGATATGCAGTATCTCAGTCTCATATATCGTCACAGGTCTTGGCTTACGTTCCACCTCTCTGCCTTCTCTTGCAAGGTCGCACAGCTTCCTTCCATTTACCTTAAGCGCAGAATACATGGGTGGTATCTGCATGATATCTCCCGTATATGAGACAGTTGCTCTTCTTATATCCTCATCCGATACATGCATATCACTATCTGATATTACAGTGCCTGAGATATCGCAGGTATCAGTCCTTATGCCGAGAATAAAAGCCGCAATGTACTCCTTTTTCTTATCTGTCAGATAATCCGCAAGCTTAGTGGCGTTGCCTGTGACCACAGGCAGGACCCCTGTCGCATCCGGATCAAGCGTTCCCGTATGGCCTATCTTCTTCTGCTTAAGGATACCCCTTAGCTTAGCCACTACATCAAAGGATGTATATCCGGCCTCTTTATATACATTAATGATTCCGTTATATGCATTCATATCTGCAGCGCGATCTGTGCCGACAGATTATTGACGGCATCATGGAAGCTTCCCGCTATATTGCATCCGGCAGCCCTTACATGTCCGCCTCCGCCGAAGTATTCTGCAACCGCTGCCACATTCACGGCTCCGCCCGAACGCAGGCTTATCTTCCACTCCTGCGGTTCAAGCTCATACATGAAGATGGCCACCTCCACATCCTTAGTATATCTTAGCTGATTGACGATGCCATCCATATCCTTGCTGGTGATACCGTAGAATCTCATTACCTTCTGATCGAAGCCACTCACTATGCACTTCCTGTCCATGAACAGTATGCTCTCGGTAAGCGCTCTTCCAAGGACCTGATTCTGCACATATGTCTTCTCATGGAAGGTTAAGTCTATAAGCTTAGGGAAATCGAATCCGAACTCAATAAGCTTAGCCACTATCCTTAAGGTCTGCGGGGATGTGTTGGAATACTGCATGACACCCGTGTCATGTGCGATTCCAAGATATATTGCCGTGGCTATATCCACATCCAGCATATCCTCATCTATAAGCCTGTATACCATCTCCGATGCCGAGCTTGCCTGCGGATCTATATAGTCCACATCGCTGCCGCCGTAATTGCTTATATGATGATCGATATTGACCCTTTTATGTGCCTTCTCATACCCTGCTGCGGCATCACCTATCCTGTCAGGCGATGTATCTATCACCATGAACAGATCATACGGCTGTCTGGCAGGATATCTTTTGATCTCATTAAAGCCCTTGATACAGTCAAATATCTGCGGTGGGTCCTCAAGGATAGCATCAATGCGGACATCCTCTTCACATATCTTTTTAAGGTAGAGATACATACCAAGAACAGACCCCACGCAATCACCGTCGGGTCTTATATGTCCTGTTATTCCGATGCTTTTAGCACCCTGAATCTCTTCCCTTATCTTATTCATACCGTCTGCTCAGTCTCGCCTCTTGCTTCTCTTGCCCTGTTATCCTTATCTATGACCTCGTCTATACGGCTCATCATATCCACACCGTATGCTATGGAACGATCCAAAAGGAACCTAAGCTGTGGCGTATGCCTCAGGTTAAGCATCCTTGCAAGCTGATTCCTTATATATCCGGAGGCAGAATTAAGTCCCTTAAGGGCATTCTCTCCGGTCTCCTCATCTCCTAACACACTTATGTATGCGTTACAGTTACTTAAGTCCGGAGTCACCTCTACCGAGAGCACCGATACAAGCTCCGGTACTCTGGGGTCCTTGACCTCTGTTCTGATTATATCCGCAAGAGCACGCATCACTTCTTCATTGATCTGCTCATGCTTAATACTACTTTTACGCATTATCTGGGCACCTCTACCATCTCATAAGCTTCTACGATATCAAGCTCCTGCATGCTGTCATAGTCTTCAAATACAAGTCCGCACTCAAAGCCTGCCTTAACCTCCTTGACATCATCCTTGAATCGCTTAAGGGATGCAAGTGCTCCCTCATATACCAGTTCACCCTCTCTGGTGATACGTATCTTACATCCTCTGTTGAACTGTCCGTCAAGCACATAGGAGCCGGCGATATTGCCGACAGCGGATGCCTTGAATATCTGGCGCACCTCCGCATGTCCGATGATCTTCTCCTCATAGACGGGATCGAGCATTCCTTTCATGGCTGCTTCCACATCATCTATTGCCTGATAGATGACCTTGTACAGTCTTACATCCACTCCCTCATGCTCTGCCGTATCTTTGGCAAGGGCATCTATACGCACGTTGAAGCCGATGATTATGGCATTGGATGCTGCTGCAAGAGATACATCCGATTCGTTGATGGCACCTACGCCGCCATGGATGCACTTGACTACGACCTCATCATTGGAAAGCTTGGTAAGACTCTGCTTAACTGCCTCTACAGAACCCTGTACATCTGCCTTAACGATAAGATTAAGCTCCTTAAGGTTGCCCTCCTTGATCTGTGCGAATACATCATCCAGACTCATCTTGGACTTGGTCTCTTCAAGTTTCTTAACCTTACTCTGGGCAAGGAAGGTATCTGCGAACTGCTTGGCCTGCTTGTCGGATTCGTGTGCTATGAACACCTCACCGGCACCCGGCACATCATTAAGACCTAATATCTCTACAGGAATGGAAGGTCCTGCTTCCTTGACTCTCTTGCCCTTATCATCTATCATGGCGCGCACCTTACCGTGACATGCTCCGGCAGAGATGAAGTCACCAACCTTAAGTGTACCCTTCTGTACAAGCACCGTTGCCACGGGACCGCGTCCCTTATCAAGCTCGGCCTCAATCACGAGACCTCTGGCTTTACGCTTGGGATTAGCCTTAAGCTCCAATATATCGGCCGTCAGAAGTACCATATCCAGCAGTTCCTTGATACCCTCACCGCTCTTGGCGGATACCGGCGCGAATACGGTGCTTCCGCCCCAGTCCTCCGGGATCAGCTCATATTCGGCAAGCTCCTGCTTAACCTTATCAATATTGGCATTGGGCTTATCTATCTTATTGACAGCTACGATTATCTCTATCCCCGCTGCCTTGGCATGATTGATGGCCTCTACTGTCTGAGGCATCACGCCGTCATCCGCTGCCACTACAAGGATGGCAATATCCGTTGCATTGGCTCCACGCATACGCATTGCCGTGAAAGCCTCATGTCCGGGAGTATCAAGGAAGGTGATCCTGCGCTCTCCCACCTTGACGGTGTATGCACCGATATGCTGCGTGATACCGCCTGCTTCCCTGTCTGTTACGTTGGTCTTACGTATCGCATCAAGCAGAGAAGTCTTACCATGGTCTACATGACCCATTACACAGATAACGGGAGCACGCTCTACCATATTCTCCGGAGCTTCCTCATCCTCCTTAAGAAGCTCCTCTATAACATCTACCTTGACCTCCTGCTCACACATGATATCGAACTCGATAGCGATATTCTCCGCATCCTCATACGATATCTCCTGATTGACGGTAACCACCTGACCCTTTAAGAAAAGCTTCTTAACTATTGCAGAGGGCTGCATCTTCATCTTATCCGCAAGCTCTCTTATGGTAAGAACCTCAGGAAGCGTGATCACCTTAATATCCTCTACGGGCTCTTCCTTCTTCTCCGGCTTAATGAAGCGTCCTGCTTTATTCTTAGCCTTTATATCCTCTTCTTCGTAGATAGCGTCCTTTTTAGATCTTCTGTCCTTTGACTGATTATCTCTGCGCTTGTCCGAGCTTCCCGGCTTAGATGACGGAACATCCGGTGCCTGGAATCCGCGAGATCTCTCCTGACCCTGTCTGTTTTGGTCGGATCTATCTCCCTTTCTTTCATTTCCTCTTCTGTCACGATCAGAAGGATTATTACCCCTAGGAGCACCCTGCCTGCCATCGAAAGCAGTCTTCCCAGATGTGCGAGATTCCCTATCGTTCTTGCTTCCGCTTTCAGTGTTTCTATTATCCCGGCTCTTCGCATCTCTCTCTCCGTTCTGTACAGGTGCAGTCTGTACGGGCACTGCTTCCTTCTCTACAATAGTCTCCTCAGGCTCCTTTACCTTGGGAGGAAGCTTCTCTATGATCTTACCCGTCGCCTTATTGATTATCTGATTGGGTCCAAGCTGTATGGGCTTACCCTGACCGTTAAGCGGTATTCTCGAAGCAGGTCCCTGATGAGCTGACATAGGAGGTCTGGAACCCGCAGGCATCTTAGAGTTGTTAGGATTGCTGACAAAGATTATCTTCTTCTTCTTTTTAACAGGCTCCTGTCCGGAAGCTTGCTTTGACGGTGCTTTATCACCGGCAGGCTTTGCCGGCTTATCCTGTGCTGCTTTGACCTTGGCGCCGGCATTCTCACCGTCGGCACTCTTTACCTTATCCTCTGTTTTTTCAGAAGCTTTTTTCACGGCTTTTTCTTCGGTTCCTGCTTCAGTCTTAGTCTCCTTTTGCTTGGCAGTCTTAGCTGCATCCGAAGAAGAGCCGAATTCCTCCCTGACAAGCTTTATATGCTCATCCTCAAGGCCCGACTGCGCTGCTTTAACTTCATAGCCCTTACCCTGAAGAAAGGCTATTATCTCCTTACTCTGTATATCAAGCTCCTTAGCAAGCTCATGTACCTTCAATTTAGCCATCTATATCCTCCTTACTCAATATTGATCTCGCAAAGCCCTCATCCGTAACGGCGACGGTTGCCCTGTATTCTCTTCCTATATGGTGTCCAAGCTCTTCCTTGCTTCCTCTTATGATACAAGGCACTTTATAGAAGCTGCAAGCATCTGTAAAATCCTTCCTTGTATTATCCGAAGCATCACAGGCTATTATCACAAGCCTCGCCTTACCGTCCTTAACGGCCTTATCCACCGAGAACTCGCCGCTTACGACCTTGCCTGCCTTCGCCGCCAGCCCCAGCATGGACAATACTCTGTCATTCTTCATATTCATCACCATACCAAGCGCACGGTACAAGGCATCCGGTCATATCTAATATCCGGCTGTGCCGTTATTCCCTTCAAGTGCCATGGCTATGCGTTCATAGATCTCACTGTCTACCTGCATCTTAAAAGCCCTGTCAAGTGCATGAGACTTACTAAGCCTCTCTGCGCACTTACAATCGGCGCATATATATGCTCCTCTTCCGGGAAGTCTGCGCTCATAATCGGGTTTTACTGCGCCGTCGCTGCTCTTACATATCCTGAGCATATCCTTCTTAGGCATTACCCTTCTACAGACTATGCAGGTCCTTAACGGTTCCATAGGTTATCTTAAGCCTCATCCTCAGCCGATTCGGCAGTCTCATCATATTCTGCCTCCTCATATTCACCTTCTTCGTACTCGCCCTCTTCGTACTCGTACTCTTCGTCATCATCGAATTCATCCACATAATCCTCGTATCTGAATCCGGGAGCATCCTTAGCCTGAGTCTCGGACTTGATGTCTATCTTATAGCCGGTAAGTCTCGCTGCCAGTCTCGCATTCTGACCCTCCTTACCGATGGCAAGGGATAACTGGTAGTCAGGTACAACGACCTTGGCAGTCTTCTCATCCGGATCTGCGAACACGGCAACGATCTTAGCCGGTGAAAGAGCGTTCTGTATGAGTGCGCCGGGGTTATCATCCCAGCAGACAATATCTATCTTCTCACCCTTAAGCTCGTCTACAATGGAATTAACTCTGGTTCCGTTCATGCCGACACATGCACCTACAGGATCGACATTGGGATTATTGCTCCATACAGCCATCTTGGTACGGCTTCCTGCCTCTCTTGCAATCGACCTGATCTCCACTGTTCCGTCAGCGATCTCTGCAACCTCGGACTCAAAGAGCTTCTTGACAAGTTCGGGGTGGGTACGGCTTACGAGTATCCTCGGTCCCTTATTGGTATTCTTGACCTCGATTATATATACCTTGATACGCTCGTTGGGTCTGAAGTGCTCACTGGGTACCTGCTCGCTTTTACTAAGAAGAGCATCCGCTTTGCCTAAGTTAATGGAGATATTGTCACCCACGAATCGCTGTACGATACCTGTTACGACCTGCTTCTCCTTCTCGTTGAACTGATTGAAGATCACGCTTCTCTCTTCCTCGCGTATCTTCTGAAGTATCACATTCTTGGCTATCTGTATGGCTATACGGCCGAACTCCTTACTCTGGATCTCAACCTTGATGGTCTCACCTACCTTGGCCTTAGAGTCAAGCTCCTTGGCATCGGCAAGGGATATCTGCTCAAGCTTATCCTCTACGTCATCGGCATCCTTCACAATCTCTTTCTCGGCGTATACAAGGAAATCTCCTGTCTCCCTGTCTACCTCTGCCTTCACATTGTCGGCCTTGCCGAAATGGTTCTTGCATGCGATGAGTAACGAATCCTCAATTGCAGTAAAGAGTGTCTCCTTACTGATCTCCTTCTCGCTCTCAAGCATCTCCAGCGCTTCAACTAATTCCTTGTTCATCTTCTCATCCTCTCTGAATTATTATTAGATTACTGAACTTATATGATCGACCTTGCATCTAGAAGTCAAATGTAAGTCGTACACTGCTTACTTCATCTTTGCTTAAGCTCTTGATCCCGCCTTCCGTATCTATAGTTATGACACCATTGTCATATCCTGTAAGTATACCGGTGAATTCCTTGCATCCGTCCACAGGCTTATAGCACTTAAGCTCTACTTCCTGTCCCAAGCTGTTAAGGAAGTGCCTCTCTTTGCTCAGCTTCCTTCCAAGGCCGGGGCTGCTGACCTCAAGGATATATGCCTCGTCGATATAATCCTCTTCATCAAGCTTTACATTAAGCGCCCTACTTACCGCTTCGCAATCATCGATTGTGACTCCGCCTTCCTTGTCTATATATGCTCTCAGGTACATATCGCTGCCTTCCTTCACATACTCGACATCATAGACTCTCACACCGCCTGCTTTGGCTATTGGCGTAAGAAGCTCCTCCGTCCTTGCTTCAATCTCTTTTCTGGTCATATCTCTTAACCCTTATTATTTTTACTCACAGAAAAGGTGAACCTCGTCGGTTCACCTTTACTGCTTACTTAACTCTAATTATACTAGCACTACGTTATGTAAAATGCAAGTACTTTTTATTATAACTTGAAGAATGATATAGCCTCACTCATGTCTTCGTTAATGGTACGCATCTCAGCCGTAGATGTCTGTGTATCCGTACATGCATCCGTAACTGTCTGACATGATGCTGCAACCTCTTGTGCGGAAGCGCCCAGCTCTTCCGAGATCGCTCCAAGATCCGTGGTCGCATTGGACATCTCTTCCTTGATCTTGTCAAGAACGCCTGCCATGTGCCTTATGGTCTCTATCTCTGTTATGGAAGCCTCAACCGAATCAGACAGCACATTGAACTTCTCCTGCGCCTCTTCTATATCGGTCTTCTCCTTATTGATAACATCGAATACACGGTCTGATATATCAACGGTTCCTCTTGAGAGGTTGATGACATTCTCAATGATCTGCTTGATCTCCTTGGCAGATTCGGCTGAAGAATCAGCAAGGCTTCTGATCTCATCGGCAACAACAGCGAAGCCTCTTCCTGCCTCTCCTGCACGGGCTGCCTCAATGGAAGCATTAAGTGAAAGGAGATTGGTCTGGGCGGCAATAGACTCTATAGCCTGAATAGCCGTACCAATCTCGCCGATAGCAGCGTTGGTATCATTGATCTTGCCCTTGATCTCTTCCATCGCATCCACTGACTCATTGGCACTTGCGTATACGCTTCTCATGCAATCTGTCGCCTCGTTATTAGCCACCTTGATCGTCTGTGAAGCCTCATGAAGATTAGCCACATTACTGTTAAGTGTCTCTATATTCTCGCCGAGGTTAGAGGTCTTCTCCGCAAGTATCTGTGCGTTGTCCGCAACACTCTGCGATGTCTGTGCCACTTCACCGATGGCATTATTGATCTGCGAGATCGAGTCAACATTATGACCTGTCATTCCGTCTACGCTTAGGATAGAATGATTAAGGTTGCCTGCGGCATCATGTACCGTTCTCATGGACTTGCCGAGAGCGTCCTTTAATGCACCGTAAGCCTTAATGATGGTAGCTGTCTCACGTATATGAGTCTTGGCATTGCATTCTGCAGTAACATCACCGGTACTGAACTTATTAAGTGACTTGGATATCTCGATAAGAGGAACTGATATAAGTCTCTCCACAAGCATCGCAACTATAGCGAAGATTATAAGGCATACAATGATGATCACGATAGTACTGATCTTGATCTGATCAACGGCTGCCAGAACATCATCTTCATCCGCTGTAAGGACTGCTATATAGTGTCCGCCGTTACCCACATAGTAACCGGCATACTTAACCTTACCCTTATACTTATACTCAATGAGGCTGGGCTCAGGTGACTCACCGGCTTCAAGCCTTGCTACGAGGCCCTTGACAGCTTCGTTCTCCACAGGATTACCGATCTTAGACTCGTCAGGATGATGAAGCATTGTACCCTTGGCATCAACGATGTACACATAAGCTGTCTTAAGATTGAGCTCGGATACATCGGACAGATCCGATGCTATATCACTTACATAGAAGGCTCCGCCTGCATAACCTATGGGTGAGCCGTCTACCAGCACGGGCGTATATATGGACATGATGATCTGTCCTGATGCGGGGCTCTCCATGATTCCCGTATTGTACACTCCGTCAGGAGCCGCAAGCATTGAATTCTGAAGTGCGGTAAGGGAATCCCCTTCCCTCAACACCTTGCCGATGACGGGCACTGCCGGATGTGTCATGACCTTCGAGGTCCAGTCACATATATATAATCCTTCCCATCCCTTAAGAGATGCGAAATAATCCAATGTATACTGCTGTGCCTCGGCCTGTATCGCCGCATCGTCCGGATGAAGAAGCGCTTCCTGTATGATGGGAGCTGTCGCATATCCCTTAAGAGCCTCCCCGTTCTTGGCTGCTATGGTATCGAAGGAATTGCCGATACCCTCTATAACCTGTACGAAGGAATCGTGTGTGTAGCTCTTAAGCACCGATCTGCTCTTAACAATAGCTACAATACCGATAATGATCGATGCCACAACAAGCGGCAGCAACGCAAAAAGAAGCAGTGTCAGGCGCATCGACAGTCCTGATTTCTTATCTTTGTCCGTTCTGTTCTCTCTGTTGGTTTTTAGTGATTCACTCTTAGTTGCCATAGTTTACTCCTTTGATAAACAGAAAATTAGATCGTTTTCCCACACGAATATTCGAAAAAACGTTTAATTTCATTATACAGGAAAAAATATGGTTTTTCAACCTCGAAAACTTAAGTCTCCGTCGAATCCTCCACTAAATTCTCAGCCGATTCATCCGCTAAATCCTCAGCCGATTCATCCACCGAATCCTCCGCCGGTTCTTCAGCCGAATTCTCCATGAATTCCGCAGCATCATCAGGTATATCGTCAAGTTCGGTATCGCTTCCGGTGTCAATATCAAGCGGCTGCTTCTTAAACATTATGTCATACATTACAGGGATGATGAACAGCGTCATAAGCGTGGCATATGCCAGACCACCCGCTATTACGAGCGCCATACCGCGTCCAAGCTGCGTACCCATATCATCACCTATTATAAGGTTACTCTCTGCAAGTATGGTGGTAAGAGCCGTCATAAGGATAGGTCGCATACGCGTCTTACCGGTAGCTATCAGGGCCTTATGCCTGTCAAGTCCTCCCTTCCTTAGCTGGTTGGTATAATCCACGAAGACTATACCGTTATTAACCACAGTACCCATCAGCACTATAAGTCCCATAATGGCTATAACCGAGAGATTCTCCCTCATGATAAAGAGGGATAAGAATCCGCCGGTGAATGCCAGAGGCACCGTGAGCAACACGATGAACGGACTTAAGAGACTCTGGAACTGTGCCACCATGACAAGATATACCATCAGAAGTCCGAGTCCTGCCACAAGAGCCATCTGCTCGATCATCTGTATGACGGAATCATATTCACCACCCATGTCTATGCTGTAGCCTCCCGGCACATCATACGCTTCTATCATGGGTTCTAACTGCCTCGTGAGCAGAGTCAGATTATAGCCCTCCTCCACGCCTGCCGTCACCGTCATATACCTTGACTGATTCTTACGGTTAATGGCAGTCACACCGTCACGTACCTCTATTGTAGCGAACTCTCCGAGCTTATGCTCCTCAGTCACGGTATCATAGTCTTCATCCGTGACCTCTGTTGTGAATGTGTAATCTAAGATATTCTCCTTCGTCAGAGGCTTAAGCTCATTTACGACCTTGATATCCATTTCTATACCGTCTACCGTTATGGTGACAGCACTCTTCTCATTCGTAAGCTTATCATTGATAGCCTGATATATCTGTACTACGGATAAGCCCTTACTCATAGCCGCATTCTTGTCTATATTAAGGTGCAGAATCTTATCCGCATCCTCTTCTCCGTTGCTTATATCCGTATATCCGTCGATGGAATCTATCATATCCATGATATCGTGGGTGATATCGTTAAGCGTATCTAGGTCTTCACCGTATACATTGATACTAAGCCCCGAACCGCCTGTCAGATCATCCATCTCCGATGAAGCCGTATCCAGGTGGAAGTCGATATCCATATCCGCCACGGAATCCTCTATATCCTTCATGATACGCCTGATCTCCGCATCTCCGGCATCCTCGTTCTCAGTGAGCATGAGGAAGGACATCGTACGGAAATTATCCGGATCATCAGCCATCTCGCTTATCATAAGTGCCTCATCGCCACCCGACATGACGCCTACAGAACCCAGTCCTTCTACCTTAAGTATCCTCTCGATAGCCTCATCCGTAAGCCTGTATGCCTCTTCCTTCGTAGTATCTTCCGGATACTTTATCGTAGCCTCGATCTGATTCATGGTCATATCGGGGATCACAACGATACCCATCTGTACAACAAGAGCGATGGATAAGACTAACAGTCCGACAGCCGCTACGATAGGTACTATCTTAACCTTAAGGCAGAATGCGAGTGCTTTGCCATAAGCATCGAGCACCTTATCAAAAAGAGGATGCTTCTTCTCCTTCGCATTCCTAAGTATGGTTGAGCTTGCAGCGGGCACTACGGTCATAGCTATGAAAAGTGATGCAAGCAGCGTATATACGATGGTTAAGCACATCGGAGCCATCAGATCGTTCACAAGACCCGATGTATATACCATGGGTAAGAACACACAGGCTGTAGTAAGGGTAGATGCTATTATGGCACCTGCCACCTGTCTCGTACCCTGTACAGCCGCACGGGGCGCTGCTATGCCCTTACTTCGTAATCTGTATATATTCTCGATGACTACTATGGAGTTATCCACAAGCATTCCTATACCGAGAGCAAGTCCGGATAACGACAGCATGTTAAGGGATATGTCCGTAAAATACATGCATATCATGGCTGTCATCACGCTTAATGGTATGCTTATGGCAACGACCAGTGTGGGCTTCACATCCTTAAGGAATATGGCAAGGATGATCACCGCGAGGATGGCGCCTATTATCATGGACTGCAGGACGCTCTTGACTATAAGGTCTATATAGTCACCCATATCTACAAGCTTGACGACCTCCAGTCCCGGGAATCTCTCCATTAGTTCATCGCTTGTCTTCTGTACCACCTTACTTACATCATTGGTACCTGCGGTCGAGCTCTTGAATATGGAGAGAATGACGGCAGGCTTATTGCCAAGTCTCTCATAGCTGTCCATCGAATTGTCGATGACGGTTATATCCGCTACATCCCCAAGCCTTACATCTCCTACATTGTGTATATTGGTAAGTACTATATCTTCAAGCTCGGATACCTCTTCGTAATTCTGACCGACCTTCACAAGCCATGAATTATCGTATTTATCATCCACATAGCCGGCGGGCATCTCGAAGTTCTGTGCATATATAAGTCCCGTCAGTGATTCAAGTGTAAGCAGCTGATCCGCATTAGCCTTCTTCTCTGCCTCTGCGCGCTGCTTCTCATATGACTTCACCGCATCATTGTAGTCATCCCAGCCGTCGCTTAGCTGCTTCTCGCCATCCTTAAGGGAATCCCATCCCTCATCGATCTGATCCTGTCCGTCAACGATGGCATCCCAGCCGTCATCAAGCTGTTCCTGTGCTTTATCAAGCTGCTTCTTGGCCGAATCAAGCTGTTTCTCTGCGGATTCAAGCTGACTGTCAGCGGAATCAAGCTGCTGCTTGCCTATGGACAGCTGCGCATCCGCACTTCCAAGCTCCTCGGCTGCGGCAAGCTTTGACTCCTCGAGTTGTTTATATTTGGATTCATATTCAGAGATATTAGAAGAAAGTACCGAGATCGCACCATCAACATTCGTCCCCATTCCGCTTGCAATGCCACTGGCAGTCCCCTCAGCCTCTGCCAATTGAGTCTGAAGTCCATTCTTCTCATTCGTCAGATTCGTATATTCTTCAGAAGACGTTTCCATGGTTGCAAGTCGACTATCAATTTCAGCAATTTTACTTTGAATTTCAGCCGGCTTTTTTAATGTACTCAGTGTATCTCTCGCCGTGTCTATCTGTCCCTGAACTTTTTCCATTTCGAGGCTAGCGCTGGCAAGCTGGCTATTCGCCTCATTCTTCTTGCTCTTAAGTTCACTCTGCGCATCCTCCATCTTCTTCTTATTCTCTTCGAGATCGGATTTGTTCTCCTCGAAATCTGACAGATTCTTATAATAATCCGTCTTATTCTCATCCAACTCCTTCTGACCGTCCACCAGATCCTGCTTGCTCTCCTCTAAGTCCTGCTGGCTTTCTACAAGCTTGTCTCTGTTCTTGTCTATGGTCTTCTTGGAATCGTCAAGCTGCTTCCTGGCATCATCAAGCTGGTCCACCGCCTTGGCGAAGGCATCGTCCACTGTAGCCAGTATCTTATCATTGAGCGCATCGACTTTATCCTGGTTAAGCTCCACATTGATGCTCTTCTCCACAAGACCGAGCGTCGTGACGGAAGCTACACCATTCTGCTTCTCGAACTGCGGTGTGATCTCATCCTCTATGAACTGTGACAGCTCATCCATCTCCTTGCCTTCCATGCCTACTGCCAGATAGACGCTTGCCATCATATCCGTAGACAGCTCTATGATGGACGGCGTCCCTGCATCATCCGGCAGGTAAGGCTCTAATGTGTTAAGCGCACTCGATACCTTGACCATTGCACTGTCTATATCCGTATCATCCTGGAATTCCAGTTCGACTATACCGTAATTCTCATTACATATACTGTAGATATTCTTGACACCGTTGATGGTACCCAGACTCGCCTCCATCGGCTCACATATCTCCACCTCGATCTTCTCGGCACTTGCACCGGGATAGGTGGTCAGTACCATGAGATATGGCAATGATATCTCAGGCAGTAAGTCAAGCTGCATCTTCATCATGCTGACCACGCCCAGGACTATGGCGATTATTATTCCGACAAGCACCGTAAAGGGCTTTTTAACACTGAACTTAGACATATATCCTCCGTCACTATTATCTACGAAAACGATTAAGTTTCGTTAAACACTATCATATGAATGTATGCTCATATGTTCATATTAACACATATCACTCGTATGTCAATTGATTTTTTGAAAAAAGTAAGCGATAGCTAACTACAGCATTATACAACCTCACTTATTATTATCGAAATATACAAAATATACAATAAACTTTTTATAAAAAATGATTCCTTTGCCTGATGCTAATTGTCAATAGTTTCTTGTACTTTTTCTTGTGGAAGTGCTGAAAAACCGCTCTAAATGCAGACATAGAAAAAGGACCGAATTTTACTCCAATCCCTATCTTTTTCAGAAGTCTATCGTTCTAATACCTATCCAAATCGCTGATTAATTACACGATTAAGATAAGCATTAAGCATCCTGCCTTTTGAACAAATCATCTAACACTACTTGTTTTTGTACAATTCCGCTATACGGGTTAGCCTCCACTCCATATGTTACCACAAAAATAATCTGTATTGCCTTT
>DGII01000106.1:0-3612 GCA_002393095.1 Lachnospiraceae bacterium UBA3826
TTGCTTATCCTGACCATCCAGTATCCCAAAGTGCTTATATCTCCTCTGAAGATATAGGCATAACGGTCAAAGATAAGCAAAAACATAGCTCCTAATTCCATTGCCATAAGTATAGCTTTCCTCTTCTTGGAAAGGCTCTTGGTCAGATAAGCCAGTACTGAGAGGATAAGGCATATACCTATCATTATGAGCATCATATCAAGCTGATGCGCTATAAAAAAACTTCAAGCCTTAACTCCTTTTAAGGTAATCATAGATAGGATACTTAATCTCGTATCCCTCATTCTCAACTATAGACTGTACTGCCTTGTTGGTGTCTGTATTGATTATGATAGGAGCGTTGAGGTTGACAGTCATCTTGGTAATATCGGAAGGAATGGTCATCGTGACCATCACCAGTACATTTTCCTCGGTAAGAGGCCCTATTGCCTTCTCTACCTCTGCGGCTATCTGAGGAGCATAATCGGGCTTAACCGATACTGCCGTTACAACCGGCATCATAAAAGCCGGCTCATCAAGGGATACTAAGAAATTAAGCCCTGAGGGTGCACTGTTCTCGCTGTCGAACATAAGCGTGAACTTTTTAAGATCTTCAAAGCCAAGTATTCCTTCCGGAAACTCTATGATCTTATCATTATTCACATCGATCTTACCAAAAAGCTTTGTAATATACTCCATATAACCCTCCGTTCCTGCTTATACGAATTCCCGTAAGCATTTTTGTTACTTCAATTTCTCAAAATAATGCTAATTATCGCACAATTTATCCACTTTTGATTTTAACCTTATCCGCTCCTTCTGTCAACCTGCAATGAACTCTATGGACTCAATACATGCCTTGCCCTCGCCTCTGTATGTGACATATATATCATGTACTCCGTTAAGCGGCTTAACCTGTGCCGTATAAGGCTCCCATACAGTGGAATGCTCCACCCTTCCTGTCCTGCCGATGACCGGTCCGTCCAGCTCATCTCTTATCTCGAATTCCCCTGTTATATAACCTCTTGCCCTAATGACTATCGCGCTTACGTTACTGCAATCAAAGGACTTAAAGCCTGCGGTGGACGAATCGCTCATATTGGCGATATATCCGGGATTCTCATCACCGTCCCTGCCATCCTGCATTATACGCGGCTGCTTCTCATCCACTATGATCTCCATATCCTTCTTATACAGATTGCAGGCTATATATGCCGGATATTCCCCCTCTCCCTTAAGAGGGCCTCCGTTAAGTCCGCAGGAAGTCATCATCACCTGCTTAATGCTTCCATCCTCTTCTATATCTATCCTCTCAGCGCAGCCCTGTCTCGAATACCATGTACCGTTAGTCTGCCTGTGATAGAAGATATACCATTCCTTCCCTATACGCACTATGCTTCCGTGATTATTGCCGCCATACGCTACCGCCCTGTCAGCCTCCTTATAGCTGTCTATACCCATGTCAGTATTGCTGACTATGCAGCCGCCGTACTCAAATCCCCCATCCGGCCTGTCACTTACGGCATAACACAGCTCATGCATGAGTGTTGAGGAATAGATGAGGTAATACAGCCTCCCCACCTTCCTTATGGAAGGCGCTTCAAAAAAAGCATGCCCTTCATATCCTGTTCCGTCCTCATACTCAACTCCCGGTGCCACGAACACCGGTGCTTTAAGCACTGTCAGCATATCCTTATCAAGTACGGTACACATGGCTCCGTGTCTGGACTTATCCCCTCTTGCGCAGAATCCCGTATACAGATATGTGATGTCTCCTTCCGTCAGCACTCCGGGATCGAACTGCGGCTCATCTTCCTCCCTTTCCCCAAGCAAAGTGCCGTCTTCGTAGTGGACATATCCGTAGAATTCATACTTACCTGCCGGTGTATCGCAGACAGCCACCGATACAACGCTCACTCTGTCAAGTACATAATACAGATAATATCTTCCATCCGGTCCCACAGTCACATCGGGAGCGTAGAGGCACATATTGTTCCTTACATTAAGCGGATCCTTGATCCTCTCATATATTACGCCCTCATATCTCCAGTCGCCGAGATTATCTACCGGTGCCGAATAACATACATAGTCACCGAGACAGAAGGCGTAGCCGTTATACAGATCATGCGAGCCGTACACATATACCCTGTCCCCGAATACATATGGTTCGCCGTCGGGAATGTACTCCCATGAAGGCAGATATGGGTTAAAAGCCTGCTTTTTATCACTCATAATTACCCTCCGTATATGCACCGTTCGTGCCAAATATCATGCCCGCCCTGCTCTCTTCATCATATGCCTTCCATACAGGCATATCACTTCCGGCATCATCGCTTCCCTTGGGTGCTCCCCATAATAGAAATTAGCGACTATCTTACTCTTGGCCTTGGCAAGATCAAGCCAGTCGATATCCGATATCCTGTTCATATTGTAGAAGTTGCCGCCGTTAACTATGCTGTCATTGTCGGCACACAGGATTATCCCCTATTTCTTAAAGACTATCCTCTTCTGTATCTGGTAGCTTATGACGAAAAGAAGTGAATCCACGATTATCTTCACACAGGTCTCCGGTATCGGAAGTATATAATGCAGCAGTATGACAAGTCCTGCCGATGCCGCCATCTGTGATATGCACAATGTATAATAGCCCAAGGCAGAGCGCAGCATATTGCCATCCTTAATGAATACCACCTGCTTATTCATAAGGAAATTATATACTGAGGATATGATGCGCGCCGTCACTGTTGCAACGCTTATCCTAAGTTCGTCCGAAGATGCCCGTAAGACTGCGAGCATCAATCTGAATATAAGTATATCAAGCACAAAGGATGTAAGGGATGTGAGCAGGAACTTAAAAAAAGTTCCGAACAGTATCTTGTATACCGATATACTGTCCGCTACCGCTCTGAAATGAGTCCCCGTATTGCCATCCTCATATATGGTCTCTATGGGGACCTCCACAACCGGAATGTGCTCTCCGGCAGCTATGACAAGCATGTCAAGCTCATATTCGAACCGGTCTCCCTTGCCCTGCAAAAATGCCGGAATAAGCCCTATCGGAATACCCCTTAGGCCCGTCTGTGTATCCGTAAGCTTAAGCCCGTGCAGAAGCCTAAAAAGCTGCCTTGTGATCTTATTGCCCTTCCTGCTCTTAAAGGGTACGTTGTCAGCGTCAAAGTCTCTGGCGCCAAGGATAAGCGCCCCACTGTCACTTAGCGCCTTCCTGCCGACAGCCATGATATCCTTAACTGTATGCTGTCCGTCACAGTCTGCCGTGACCACGCTCCTTACATGACTTAGCTGCCTGACCGCAATATCATACTCTATGGCAGAGTCATAGGTCACAAAGTCCGTAAGGCTGTGATCATATATGAAGGTGAAGGCATCCTTAAGAGCACGTCCCTTGCCGTAATTAACAGCATGAGTAAGTATAATGCATTCATCCCTAAGCTCATCAAAAATCTTACCGTGCTCCTCATCCGAGCCATCATTCACAAGTATAATCGTCTCAATGCCTGCTGCCTTAAGCTCCCTGCAATATTCGATTAGTCGTGTATCCGGATCAAGCGCCGGAATAAGTACCGCTATATCTTTCATGGGTTATATTCTATCATAAATTCCGGCGCTCGGCAT
>DGII01000106.1:3724-3948 GCA_002393095.1 Lachnospiraceae bacterium UBA3826
ATAAATTCCGGCGCTCGGCATCCTTTATATAACGCCAAAAAGGTCAGCCCGTTACGGGCTGACCCTTATATACTGTATTGCTACTGTCTTATGGAATGATTTACTTAAAGTACTCAACAGCCTCCGCAAGACCTCTTGCCATATCATTCATGCTGTTGTTGTCATTGCTTATGGTGTTGACATGATCTCTTACACCGTCAAGAGAAGCCGTAACCTCTTCGTTG
>DGII01000021.1 GCA_002393095.1 Lachnospiraceae bacterium UBA3826
GCGATACGCATCACGGCGGATGCGGTAACTGTAACTGATCACATAGCAGGAGGTATCACAGATAATGGAAGTTGATGTATTAAAGAGGATTCCTGTTCGTGAACAGGAACCTGAGATAAGAGCTAAGAATTTTGATGAGGTTTGTCTCGGATATAACTCTGAGGAGGCCATGTGCGAGGCGTCAAGGTGTATTAACTGCAAAAACGCCCAGTGCATAAAGGGATGTCCCGTGTCCATCAATATACCCGCTTTTATTGAACAGGTTAAAAACGGGGATTTTAAGAAGGCATATGAGATAATAACAGAGTCAAGTGCTCTTCCTGCCGTATGCGGAAGAGTATGCCCTCAGGAGACACAGTGTGAAGGCAAGTGTATCAGAGGTATCAAGGGTGATCCGATCTCTATCGGTAAGCTTGAGAGATTCGTTGCGGACTGGGCATCCGAGAACGGCATCAAGCCTCAGAATGCTTCCGCTCCCAAGGGTAAGAAGGTCGCTGTGATCGGTTCCGGCCCTGCAGGACTTACCTGTGCCGGCGATCTTGCCAAGATGGGCTATGACGTGACCATATTCGAGGCCCTGCATGAAGCGGGCGGAGTACTTGTGTACGGTATCCCGGAATTCCGTCTTCCCAAGGCTAAGGTGGTTAAAAAGGAGATAGAGAATGTCAAGTCATTGGGTGTGAAGATTGAGACCAACGTCATAATAGGTAAATCCGTCACAATAGATGAGCTTGTGAATGAAGAGGGCTTTGATGCCGTATTCATTGGCTCCGGTGCAGGACTTCCCAAGTTCATGGGCATTCCCGGTGAGACGGCAAGCGGAGTATTCTCAGCCAATGAATACTTAACAAGAAGCAATCTGATGAAGGCATATGATCCTTCCAGCCCCACGCCGATTAAGATCGGCAAAAGGGTAGCCGTTGTAGGCGGCGGTAATGTGGCTATGGATGCTGCAAGAACGGCATTAAGACTCGGAAGCGAGGTTCATATTGTATACAGACGTTCCGAGGAAGAACTGCCTGCCAGAGTCGAAGAGGTACATCATGCCAAGGAAGAGGGTATCATATTCGATCTTCTGACCAATCCCGTAGAGATACTTACAGACGATAACGGATGGGTCAACGGCATCAAATGCATTAAGATGGAGCTTGGAGAGCCTGATGAATCAGGTAGAAGAAGACCTGTCGAGGTGGCAGGAAGTGAATTCGTGATAGATGTGGATACGGTTATCATGTCACTCGGCACAAGCCCCAACCCCCTTATCTCATCCACAACGGACGGACTTGATGTCAATAAGCGTGGTTGCATAATAGCTGCTGAGGATACCGGAGCAACATCCAAGGACGGTGTATACGCAGGCGGAGATGCTGTTACAGGAGCTGCCACAGTCATACTTGCAATGGGAGCCGGCAAGAGTGCTGCCAAGGGGATCGATGAATATCTTCAGGGGAAAAGATGAACATAACAGTTATATGTGTCGGTAAGATCAAAGAGACTTTTTACAGAGAGGCGCTTGCAGAATATGCTAAGCGTCTTTCTAAATATTGCAACTTCAAGGTTATCGAGGTCGCCGATATGCAGACACCGGACAATGCAAGCGAAGTCATGAAGGCATCAATACTTGACAAGGAGGGGGCCGGGATAATATCCAAGCTTCCGGCTAATGCCTATATCATCGCTACCGCAATAGAAGGCAAGGCTATGGATTCTGTAAGCTTTGCAGAGAAGATATCGAGGCTTAATGTGGACGGAATAAGCCACATATGCTTTATAATAGGCGGCAGTCTTGGCTTATGCGACGAAGTAAAGGGCAGAGCGGATATGCTCCTTAGCTTTTCGGGGATGACATTCCCGCATCAGCTTATGCGTGTGATACTTTCAGAGCAGATATATCGTGCTTTTCGTATCATTCACGGCGAGCCGTACCACAAATAAAAGCCTGTTGACCGTAAGCTTAAATACATTGACTACAAAACCCATAGAATGGTAGAATATTAAAGATTGGGTACATATGCGTTATGGAAGATTATGTAAGGATCGATGCATCGGATGCGGCCAATATATTCGGCGATTTTGATGTGTATCTTAAAAAGCTTGAGAAGAATCTTGGTACTGATATAATCCTGCGTGAAGACAGGGTGCTGATACAGGGTGAAGGACCTGCCGTCAAAAGGACAGTAAGAGTCCTGCAGACTCTATCGGAATTGTCAAGGCGCGGTAATCAGATAAGTGAGCAACAGGTAGATTATGCAATAACCATGAGTATGGAGAATAATCAGGACGAACTTCTTAATATAGATGATGAGCTCATATGTCACACCATATCCGGCCGTCCCGTTAAGCCCAAGACTATCGGTCAGAAGAGATATATTGATTCCATCAGGGATAATATGATCGTATTCTCCATGGGACCTGCCGGTACAGGTAAGACGTTCCTTGCCATGGCTATGGCCATCACTGCCTTTAAGAACGGAGAGGTGGAGAGGCTTATCCTCACACGTCCCGCTATTGAAGCGGGAGAGAAGCTTGGCTTTTTGCCCGGCGATCTTCAGAGCAAGGTAGACCCTTACTTAAGACCTCTGTATGATGCTCTGTATCAGATAATGGGAGCGGACAGCTTCCTTAAGAATATGGAGAAGGGACTGATTGAAGTCGCTCCTCTTGCCTATATGCGCGGAAGAACCTTGGATAATGCCTATATTATACTTGATGAAGCGCAGAATACCACTCCTGCCCAGATGAAGATGTTCCTTACAAGGATTGGCTTCGGCTCGAAGGTGGTGATAACCGGAGACCGTACCCAGAAGGATCTTCCCACCGATGCAGTATCCGGACTTGATGTGGCTCTTAAGGTGCTTAAGGGCGTTGAAGGAATAGGCTTTATTGAGCTTGACAGTAAAGATGTTGTAAGGCATCCCCTTGTACAGCGTATAGTCATGGCATATGAGAAATACGAAAGCAAGGAAGCATCCCGCAGGATGCGCAGAGAAGATGCCTCTCGTGATAAGAGAAAGGGAAAGAGTTGAAGCTTTTTCTGGATAATGACACAGATGTCATAATGGATTTTGATTATGAGATGACAGCACGTCTTGTCATAGAAGCTGTTTTAAATGAAGAGAAATGTCCATATGATGTTGAGGTCAATCTGCTGCTTACGGATGATTTGGGCATAAGACAGTTTAACAAGGATATGCGGGGAATCGACAAGGCTACGGATGTGTTGTCCTTCCCGAATCTTGAATTTGACAAGGAAGGAGAGTATATCCTTCCCGAAAGTGAATCTGATTACTTAGACCCTGAAACAGGACTTGTTATCCTCGGAGATATAGTCATATCTCTTGACAGGGTACAGAGTCAGGCCATGGAATACGGACATTCCACCTTAAGGGAATATGCGTTTCTTATTGCCCACAGCATGCTGCACTTAAGCGGATATGACCATATGACCGAAGACGAAGCCCTTATAATGGAGAATAAGCAGGAGGCTGTTCTTACGGGGCTTGGCATCATCAGGCAATGACATTGTATGTAATTGATTATTGGAGTATATAATGAACATTAAGGAAATTGTTCGCGTAATAACCAGAGTTTGTAACCTCATATTCTGGATGATCACGCTGTATCTTGCGGGTGATCTCGGAATGGGGCTGTATTATATAGGGTTTGTCCTCTATGAAGTGCTTGTGATCATATTCAGCGGCGGCATCAGGCAGGCTGTTGCCAGAATGGTCACTGTGCGTAATTCAAAGGGGCTACATTATAATTCCAAGCTTATATTCAGATACGGCTTGCTTTACAGCCTCCTTATCGGTGCCGTGATCGGCTTTATACTGTGGTCATTGTCAGGAACGATCCTGTCTCTTATGATAGGCTATACGATCCCTCAAAGTGTACTGAGTATACTTGGTATATATTATATCTTTAATATCGTTAAGGGCTGTCTTAACGGATACTATCAGGGAAGAGGAGATACAGCAATATGCATTATCGCAGAGCTTTTACAGTCGCTATGTCTGGTATGCTTAAGCCCGTTTATCATTGTGCGCATGTACGGCTACGGCTTAAAGGTATCGGGACTGCTTAAAAACCCTGTTTATGCCAATCTAAACGGTGCGATAGGTGCCGTACTGACACAGTGTATTGCGGCCTTTATCGGTTCGCTTGCTTTGATAATCGGTGACAGGATCGCAGGCAAGGTCTACAGATATGAATATAATTCCGTTAAGGGCGTGGACAACAGACGTAATATCACTATAACCTTTTTGAAAGCAAGCTTAACCAATATCGCCGATAAGCTTGCTCCTGTCCTGACGGTCCTTACCGTTTTGACGATTTACTTAAAAAGGGCCTTCTTAAATAATCTTCCCGTTGAAGATGCTTTGAAAAGCGTCGGAATCTTTTCGGGTAAGTATCTTATTGTTATATTCTTTTTTGTGATATTCTTCGCCGAGTATTCCGACAGGGAATGCAAGAAGCTTCGTAAGGATTACAATTCCGAGGAACATAAGCTTGTAAGATCAAGAGTTGCCTATATGCTTAAGAATTCCGTTCTCTTACTGCTTCCAATTACTTTACTTGTGATCATCATGGCCGATCCCATAGTAAGGATATTCTTCGGCGGCAACATGACCTTGGGAGCAACACTTATAAGGCAGGGCGGGATCGTACTGCTTTTTGCAGGGATCAGCTACATGTGCAAAGGAATACTAAGCTCCATTAAGCTTGGCAGATATTCTTATTTCTCAAGCCTTATATGCTTTGGCATATCTGTGCTTTTTACTTTTATCGCCGCAGGCAAAGAGGGTAATATCACAATGCCTGTAATGGCTCTTATAGCCGGTTATCTGTCTCAGACAGTCTTCCTTGTCTTTATACTTTACATGATGGTCGGCTTTGACCTTATAGATATCGGTATTAAGGTTGGCAGGATATGTATCGCGTGTCTTGTATTCGGCGGATTGCTTGCGATCATGGATCATTTCATTGTAATGAACATTGTATTCCTTTTAATATCCATTATCATCGCATATCCGGCGTATATAGTGACCTTGGCCGTACTTAAGGGATTGACTGCAAGGGATATCAATTCCTTAAAGGGTACACTGATATATTATCCTATGCTATTCATAGGCAGGTTCTTCACGGACAGATAGGAGTGGCATGGAGGTACTTATAATCGGCGGTGGGGCCGCCGGAATGATGGCAGCCGTCAGTGCCGCTTCCATGGGCGCATATGTGACGGTTTTTGAAAAAGAAGATATGCTTGGTAAAAAGCTTCTTCGAACGGGCAATGGAAGATGCAATCTCTCCAACAGGGATCTCAGGACGGATTTTTATCACAGTAATGATAATGAGCTGTTGGATAATTACTTTTCAAAATTCGATGAAGATGATACGGTACGTACCTTCAGAAGTCTTGGACTTATCATTAAGGAAAGCGGCGGATATATGTATCCCTTCTGCGAACAGGCCAAGGTCGTAAGGGATGTCCTGTCGAATGCTTTAAGCTCATACAATGTCAACATCGAATACGGAACGGTTGCGGATAAGATAGTCAAAAGGGGAACTGATAATTTCGAGGTCACGGTAAAGGACAGAGTCCGAACCTTTAATCGTATAATCCTTGCCTGCGGAAGCTATGCAGGCATTGAGAAAAAGGACAGGATGAGCAGCGACAGGGACGGATATTCCCTTGCCTACAGTCTCGGCCACACAATAATCCCCGTAAAGCCTGCTTTGTGCGGACTCAGTTGTCATGGAGATTTCTGGAGAGATATAAGCGGTGTAAGAACGGATGCAATGGTCACACTCATATCCGACGGCGCTTTAATGGGAAGCGAATACGGAGAGCTTCAATTTACCGATACGGGACTTAGCGGCATACCCATAATGCAGTTGAGCCACTATGTCGGTGCCTTCCCCGATATGAAGCATTCTCTGCAGATCGATCTGCTTCCCGGTATGAACGAGGATGAATACATATCTCTTATGCAGGGAAGGATGTTGCAATTTGCAGGAAGCAGCGTTGATACCTTTATGAAGGGAACGCTTAATTCCAAGCTATGCGAATATCTTATAAGGACTGCGGGACTTGAGCCGGAGGACGAAGTCTGCGACGCTACCGAGGACAGGATCATAGATCTGGTCGGAATGATACGATGCTTCAATGTATCGGTCAGGGGAACCAGGGATTTCACCCATGCTCAATGCTGCAGCGGAGGCGTGCCCTTAAGAGAGATAGATGATGATTGCCGGTCTGTCAAGACTCCCGGTCTGTATATATGCGGAGAGATGCTCGATGTGGATGGTGCCTGTGGAGGATATAATCTGCAATGGGCATGGACAACCGGTTATATTGCAGGCAGAGCTGCAGGGTGCTACTAGAATGATAAGGATCAATCAGATTAAGATAAGCATCGATACGGTTGATAAGGAAGCCGCCTTAAGGCAAGCCATTGCCGGTAAGCTTAAGACGGATTCAGGATTCGAATACAGTATCATAAAGCACAGTATTGATGCACGGAGTAAGCCCGCTCTGTATCATGTCTATTCCGTAGACGTTAAGACCGCGGATGATGATTTGATCCTTAAAAGGAGTCGGTGCAGACAGGCTTCAATTGCCAATCTCAAGGAGTATTCATGGCCTCAGGGCAGACGCAGTGATAGAAGACCTCTGATCATAGGGATGGGTCCGGCAGGTCTTTTCTGCGGATATATGCTTGCCAAAGCGGGATGCTGTCCCATAATATGCGACAGAGGACTACCCGTAGACAGAAGAAGGCTTTCCGTGGAGGAATTCTGGAGGAGCGGGATACTTGATACGGAAAGCAATGTGCAGTTCGGTGAGGGCGGTGCAGGTACTTTCTCTGACGGCAAGCTTAATACACTTGTCAATGACAGATACGGACGCAATAAAGAGGTATTGGAGATATTCGTTAAGCATGGTGCTCCCGAAGATATTCTCTATGAGAATAAGCCTCATATCGGTACGGATATACTGGCAGGGGTGATATCCTCCATGCGTGATGCCATGAAGTTATCCGGAGCCGAATTCAGATACGAACATAAGCTTATAGATATCATCCCAAAGAGGAAGAGACTTGTTACGGCTGTATTCGATAACGGCGAGGAGATATCGACCGATGCTTTGGTATTGGCCATCGGACACAGCGCAAGAGATACCTTCACGATGCTATACGACAAGGGAGTGCCCATGTCGGCCAAGGCCTTCGCTGTCGGATTACGGGTTCTTCATCCGCAGGAAATGATAGATATCGCAAGATATGGCAGTGACTACGCAGCCGGTATCTTGGGTCCTGCGGCATATAAGCTTACACACAGGTCATCCTCAGGACGAGGGGTATACAGCTTCTGTATGTGTCCGGGCGGATATGTTGTCAATGCATCATCCGAAGCAAAGCATACGGCAGTCAACGGAATGAGCCTAAGAGCAAGGGACAGCGAGGTCGCCAACAGCGGGATAATAGTCAGTGTGGATGAGAGGGATTATGCAGGTAATGGCCCTCTTAGCGGAATGGAATTCCAGAGAGAGCTCGAAAGCCGTTCATACGCCATCGCAAAAGGCGCAATACCTGTTCAAAAATACATTGATTACAAGGCAGGAGCATCATTATTCCACTCCATTGATTCACGCGGCTTTAAGGGAATGGTCAGCGAGGCCGATTTGCACGGGATATTGCCGGAAGAAGTGGAGGCTTCATTTTTGGAAGGAATGGAGGCATTTGACCGTATAATTCCGGGCTTTGCCGGAGAAGATGCCATCCTTGCAGGTGTTGAGAGCAGAACCTCGTCTCCCGTAAGAATACATCGCAATGAGCATGGGACATCTGAATGGGGATGCATCTATCCATGCGGAGAAGGGGCAGGATATGCCGGCGGAATAACATCTGCCGCAATGGACGGAATATATATAGCGGAGGAGATATGGAAGAAGAATTTGATATGATAACAAGACCTGAGATCAGGGATAAGAAGAGGATCGTTGTCAAGGTCGGTTCATCATCCCTGGTTCATAATGAGACCGGAGGGCTTGATTATACCAAGCTTGAAGTACTCGTAAGGGAGTTATGTAATATAAGCAATCAGGGCAAGGATATTATACTTGTCAGTAGCGGTGCCATAGCCGTAGGCAAGAGAGTTATAGGTCAGGCTGCCGTGAATTCGCAGAAGGGCAATATGGGCTTTAAGCAGGCTTGTGCTGCTATCGGACAGGCAAGACTTATGATGACATATCAGAAGCTTTTCAGTGAGTATAATCATATTGCGGCGCAGATACTTATGACCAAGAATACGGTAACTGATGATATCAATCGGGCCAATGCATATAATACCTTCACCGAGCTTTTGAATATGGGTATAGTTCCCATAGTCAACGAGAATGATACTGTATCAACCTATGAGATAGTTGTGGGAGAGGATGATGTCCTTATAGGCGATAACGATACGCTTTCCGCTATAGTTGCATCCCTTGTGGGTGCGGACCTTCTTATCCTTCTGTCCGATATAGACGGCCTGTATACCGATGACCCGCGTAAGAATCCCGATGCAAGCTTTATATCTAAGGTAGACACGCTTAACGACGATATCCTTAAGATGGCCAAGGCAAGTACCGGAAGCAATGTGGGAACAGGCGGTATGAACACCAAGCTTAACGCTGCAAGGATCGCAACATCCACAGGAAGCGATATGATCATAGCCAACGGAGCCGATATGAGGACACTGCATCGTATCATGGACGGCCGTGAGATAGGAACCTTCTTCAAGGCTAATCCCAGCCCTTCATTCGACATGGTGGACTATATCAATCATATGAATGACTGACATCGCATATAATATGACCAAAGCAGAGATAATCAAAAAAAGAAGGGCCCTGGATGCTGCCTTAAGGCTTATGGAGAGCGATATTATCACCGATAAGGTGATTGCATCGGATGAATATATTAAGGCCGATACGATACTTGTATATGCCGATTATAACGGCGAGGTCGCCACGGATAAGCTCATATGCCGTGCATTGCTTGATGGCAAGAGGGTATATGCTCCCGTGTGCCTAAGTGACGGAACGCTTGATTTCTATCGGATATTCGCCCTGGAAGAGATGGAGATCGCCACATACGGCATCAGAGAACCGCTTAAGATCGAATACCTTAAATATGCCCCCGATGAACCGGGTGACAATACCTTGTGTATAACACCGGGAACTGTTTTTGACTTATCCTGCAACAGAATGGGGTACGGCAAGGGCTATTATGACCGGTTTTTCGCAGCCAAAAGTATACCCTACAGATTAGGACTTGCTTATGACTTCCAGATAGTGGACCATATAGACATTAAGGCTACGGATGTTGCCATGACCAAGATCATTACACCGACACGCATAATATCGCCATAGAGTATGAATGCGATAATAAGCTGTACACGGAGAACACAGTGGAAAATACGGAAGAATTAAAAAAACAGCTTGAATATATAGATAAGCTTACGGAAACTGTAGCAAGGCTTAAGGAAGAGCTCGGCAGAGCTCCGAAGTGCGCCGTGGTGACTTTCGGCTGCCAGATGAATGCCAGAGATTCCGAGAAGCTTATAGGTATCCTTAATAAGACCGGCTTCGATACCGAAGCCGACGAGAAGGATGCGGACCTTGTGATATACAACACCTGTACTGTCAGGGATAATGCCAATCAGAAGGTATACGGACACCTCGGCACTCTTAAGGCAAGGAAGAAGCGGCAGAAGAATCTAAGGATCGCTCTGTGCGGATGCATGATGCAGGAGCACAGTGTAATCGACAATATATCCACCAATTACAGATTCGTGGATCTGGTATTCGGTACTCATAATATATTCAGATTCGCCGAGCTTCTGTATAACATGTATATGTCTGATGATCAGATAATAGACATATGGGACAGTACGGAGGATTATGTCGAGGATCTGCCGGTAAAGCGTAAGTACAGCTACAAATCCGGTGTAAATATCATGTACGGATGCAATAATTTCTGTACATACTGCA
>DGII01000015.1 GCA_002393095.1 Lachnospiraceae bacterium UBA3826
CCGCATCCGCCGTGATGCGTATCGCCTTCTTCAAGCTCCAAAAGCTTACGTCCCTCTTCTGTCTTATACATCTGTGAACGCTTCATGGCTCCGTCAAAGTCCACAAGGAATCCGTCAAATTCAGGCCCGTCAACACATGCGAACTTAACCTCGTCTCCCACGATTATCCTGCAGGCTCCGCACATACCCGTTCCATCTACCATGATGGGATTCATGCTGACTATTGTGGGGATACCAAGTTCCTTGGTAAGCAGTGTAACGAACTTCATCATTATCATGGGCCCGATGGCTATGCATACATCATATTTTTTGCCCTCTTTTACAAGGTCCTCGATGACCTTGGTCACCATACCGCTTCTTCCGTAAGAGCCGTCATCTGTAGTAATATAGAGATTGCCGGCTACGGCCTTCATCTCATCCTCTAGTATCACGATATCCTTGGTCTTGGCACCCACTATAACATCCGCTGCAACACCCTGCTCATGCAGCCACTTAACCTGCGGATAGACGGGAGCCGTTCCGACACCGCCTGCCACGAAGAGTATCTTCTTCTTTTTAAGCGAATCAAGGCTTTCCTTAGTCAATTCCGAAGGCTGACCGAGAGGACCGACCACATCATGGAAGGAATCTCCGGTCTTAAGCGTGCACATCTGTTTAGTGCTGGCACCGACAGTCTGGAACACAATGGTGACAGTGCCCTTTTCTCTGTCATAATCACATATGGTGAGAGCTATCCTCTCGCTGTCTTCGCCGGTCCTTACTATAAGGAACTGTCCCGGCATACATTTTTTGGCAACTCTGGGAGCCTCAACTATCATCTGATAGATATTGGCAGCCAGATTCTTAGCTTCAATAATCCTGTACATATTTTCCTCCTAACTGTACACCCGTAATATGATAATAAATATTTTTCAAAAAATCAATAAATATCAGAAGGGAGTTATGGAATAGCTGTCATCAGTGCCCCTTTTGACCAAAAAGACCTCGGCTGTCATACAATCAAGTCCGAATACATTGCTTGTCATGGATTTGACACCGGTTCCGACCATATAGTATTCGTTATAGCAATACAACGATCTTCCGCCTATGTATCGCATCTCGCTGTACATATAGTTGAATCTTCCGGGATAATATTCGCTTGCCCCCGTATTGTCCTTGATATATCCGATGGAAGCCAAATGCTCATACAGCCAGGCCAACCCCATCTCTTCCGTAAAGGCTGTGGTCACATTGACTCTGTATTCCCTTTCAACCACATCACCTTCCACATTGTTACTGTTGATTGCCACACATTTAAAATGTGTTATCCCCTCAGACACGGGGATCGGTTCGCCGTATATCCTTGAGAACCTGTTAGGAGTCGTCTCGTCAAGAGTATAATATACATTGCAGTCCGTTGGTACTATTATCCGAATAAGCTGCGGAGTATCATAATCTCCGGATTCAAGCGAGACTATAGGCTCAGAGGGTGCTTCTGCCTTCACATCATAATTAAGAGTCTCGGTGGATGAACATACACCGTACTCATTTTTAAAAAATGTCTGGATAATATGCTTGCCTTTTTTAAGATAAAGCGGTTCCGTATATACCTTACTTGATTCGCTCGGAGTGGTTCCGTCATCGGTATAATATATTGTTCCGGAGGTTTCATTGGTAAGGGTTAAGATAATCGCTTCATCATAGCTTCCCGATTCATGACTGGCTGTCGGAGGATAAGCAAGATATTCCACGAAGGCCTGTCTTATATCATCATTGGCATAATGCTGCAAGAAGTCATCAATATCATCATAAGCGCCGATATTCTCATATAAGGATATTATCTGTGCATAGGCCAGAGTCGAATTCGGATCTGCAAGGATCATATCCTTATATACCTCGATAGCCATATCGATATTCTCCATGGCAATATAACAGTCAGCCAGTCTCCTTCTGTACTCAACATTGGAGCCATCGATCTTAATCGCTTTTGAGTAATAATTGATAGCCTGTCTGTAATCGGAGACATTATAGGCCTGATCTCCCTTTCTTATCTGATATAAGGCGGAATTATCCTTATAGATCATTACGGATAAAAAGGCTATGAGTCCTGCCATTACGATACAGCCCGCAACGGCATACCAAAGCCTGTACCGGGTATACTTCTCTTTTTGGACCTTCTCATCTTCGTCAAGTGCGCTTACGGAAGGAGCTGACGCAGCCTTCTTCTCATCACTTAATATCTCCGTGACCACACCCTGAAGCGACTCTTCAATGCTTGATTCTATCTCCGGTTCAAATTCAGGTACTATATTAAGCTCCGTGCCGCATATGGGACAGAATATCATTCCATCTTTAAGTTCATATCCGCATTTAGAACAGACCATAATATCTCCATCCATACCGAACGGGTCGATCAGAACAATCCCGTTATCCGTCCGTTTTCATCTACATCTATCGAATACGCCGCAGGCTTTTTGGGAAGCCCGGGCATAGTCATTATATCTCCGGTAAGTACAACAATAAAGCCGGCTCCCGCAGACACATACATATCCCTTACATGAATGTCAAAGCCTTCCGGACATCCAAGAAGCGAAGGATCATCAGACAGCGAATACTGGGTCTTGGCCATACATACAGGCAGTCCGCCAAAGCCAAGCTCTGTAAGCTTATCCATTGATGTCTCGGCCTTCTTGTCGAATATAACTCCCGATGCACCGTATATTTTCTCTGACAGCGTCTTAATCTTCTCCTTAATACTCATATCCGGGGAATATAACGGCTTAAAATCGGCCTTTTTATTCTCGATAGTATCAACAACGACCCTTGCCAGCTCCACGCCGCCTTCACCTCCGTGCTCCCATACCCTCGACAGAGCGAATGAAGCGCCGAGTGAATTACAGAAGCTTCTAACGAATTCCGTCTCCTCCTCACTGTCTGTCACGAAAGCATTGAGTGTTACAACTACAGGCACACCGTATGACTTAAGATTCTCAATATGCTTTTTAAGATTGACTATACCACGCTTTAGCGCATCCAGATCGGGTACGGACAGGTCTTCTTTCTTAATACCGCCGTTATACTTAAGTGCCCGTATTGTAGCGACAAGTACTATCACATCCGGAGCAATGCCCGCCATAGGACACTTGATATCAAGGAATTTCTCGGCTCCGAGATCGGCACCGAAGCCTGCCT
>DGII01000007.1 GCA_002393095.1 Lachnospiraceae bacterium UBA3826
CTATCCGTGAGGGTGGTAGAACAGTAGGTTCAGGCAGAGTTGCTACTATCATCGAGTAATAAATAAAAACTCAGTAAATATAAGGCCTTCCGGGTTTTTCCGGAGGGCCTTGTTTTTGTATTTTTGACAGAAATCAAACTTTTCACCTTGTATTTTTGACAAAATGATACTGTTTGCACTTGTATTTTTGACACCATTGTTTTATTCTATTTATATGAATGAACAAATGATATGAGGTCAAAAATGGAACTAAACAGAAAAAGCAGCAATATTATAAGGGAATGGTATCATACGAGTAAAAAGGCTCTTTTGATAAAAGGAGCGCGTCAGGTTGGAAAGACATTTCTGATCAGAAGCGTGCTAAGTGAAGAAGGAGCTGACTTATTTGAGATAAATCTAATCAAAACTCCAGGGGCTATATCTGTTCTCAAGCAAGCAGGCTCAATTGACGAGTTGATAATGGGCTTATCTACCATAAGCGAACAGATAATCACAAAAGGAAAGACGGTTATTTTTATTGATGAAGTTCAACGATTCAAAGAGATGATATCTAAGATTAAATTCTGGGTTGATGACGGCAGCCTGAGATTTATTTTAAGTGGTTCACTTCTTGGCGTTGAATTGACAAATATTGAATCGGCCCCGGTCGGATATTTGAGTACGCATGAAATGTATCCTCTTGACTTTGAAGAGTTTTTACAGACCGCACGGATTAGCCGAGATACCATTGACAGTTTAAGAAATTCCTATGAAAAGCGAAGCCCGGTATTGGACGCCGTGAATGAGAAGATGATGGAATTATTTACAAGATATCTAATAGTTGGCGGAATGCCAGAAGCTGTAAGTGTCTATGCGGAAACAAAGAATATAAATAAAGTAATGGAAGTACATAAGGACATAGTGCGACAGTATAAACTAGATTTCACTCAGTATGAAGCAGAGAACAAAAGGCTACTTTTAACTAATGTATACGATCTTATTCCTGCGGAACTATTGAAGCAGAACAGAAGATTTATTATTTCGGATCTTAAAAAGGGACTGCATTTTGAGCGGAATGAGAATACTTTTTTGTGGTTAAGGAAGGCAGGTGTGGCAATAGCATCATTTAATGCGACCGAGCCAAGAATTCCGTTAAAACTGAATGAGAAACAAAGTCTCTTTAAACTTTTTCTATCAGATGTAGGGATGCTTACGTCCATTTATGGAATGGCAACTAAAAATATGTTGCTGACTGGTGACGGTAATCTAAACGCGGGGGGAATATACGAAAATGTAGTCGCTACAGAACTTATTTCCAAAGGATTTTGCTGCTACTATTATAATTCCAACAGGCTTGGTGAGCTGGATTTTGTTGTCGAACATAAAGGTAGAGTTCTTCCGATAGAGGTTAAAAGCGGAAAAGACTATATGATTCATTCTGCATTGAAAAACTGTCTTAACAACCCGGAGTATGAAATGACGGAGGGAATTGTTTTTGCGAATTGTAACGTGGAAAAAAGAGGAAAAGTAACTTATCTCCCCATTTATATGATCATGTTTTTAGAAAGCGGAGATGAGCAGGAACTAATCCTGTCATAATACTATGGTTTGCAAAAAGTGAACGACTTCAAATATATGCAAAAGTTTAAGACTGACTTTAACAAGTACCCTCTTTACCGGACAACGGTAGGGAGGGTACTTGTTTGTTAAACCTGCATTTCTTAAAAAAATCTTCATTCCCCTTATAGTCCCTCCTTAAGAATCGACTCCTATAATGGAGAACATGAAAAAGAAAAACACATAGGAGGGATGTGCATGGAACTTAAGGCAGACATGCTGACTAAGCAGTATAAGAATAAGACAGCGGTTGATGGGTTATCTTTCACACTAAGTAAGGGTGTGACAGGATTGCTTGGAGCCAATGGAGCGGGAAAGACCACTTTGATGAAGATGATCTGTGGCTTACTTACACCAACAGATGGGAAGATCACTTATGATGGGATGGAAGTATCGGAGGAAGGCTATCGCAACATTTTGGGATATCTTCCGCAGGATTTCGGATACTATCCTGATTTTAGCGGATATGACTTTCTGATGTATTTTGCGGCTCTTAAGGGGCTTAGCAGGCATGATGCAAGGGTGAGGACAGAGGAACTGCTTGAGCTTGTGGCCCTAACGGATGTGGCACGTAAAAAGGTTAGAACCTACTCAGGCGGTATGAAGCAGAGACTCGGAATCGCCCAGGCAATCTTGGGAAGACCGGAGGTGCTTATACTGGATGAGCCTACAGCCGGTCTTGATCCCAAGGAACGTGTGAGGTTCAGGAATCTGATAGAAGAGATAGGTAAGGAGTGTATAGTCCTTCTCTCTACGCATATAGTCTCAGATATTGAGCACATAGCGGATAATCTTATCATGATGAGATCGGGACATATCATCTGGCAGGGCAATTGGAGTGAAGAGGAAGGAAGCCTTGAGGATTTCTATCTTAGAGAGTTCGGGGAGGATAAGTGATGAAGAGCAGACATTTTGGAACAATACTGTATTATGAGATTAAAAAGATCGTGGCTAATCGCTTCACGTTAATAGCACTTATCGTGCTGGCAGGCTATTCACTTTTACAGGGAATATGTCAGGCGGAGCAGACAGGAGATTATGCTGCAAAGACAAGGGAACTTAGAAGAGCGGTAGACGGAAGGATAATAGATGATGAATTGCTTAAGGAGATGACGGATTCAACCGATGAGTACGGGGTATTATGGAATGAATCCAACTGTACCTATGAAGCACTTGCCGACTGGGTAAGGGACATAGTGGATTACGGAAGACCTCTGGCGGATTACAGAGCGGAGGATATATATGAAGCAAGGCTTGATGCTATATATGAAGCGATGGATATGCAGTATTTGACAACAGGTGAAAGAGAGTACTGGAAAGCCAAGGAAGAGAGCTTAAGCAAGCCCTTTATCTGGCATTCCGCTGATGAGGCGCTCGGACTTGCAGACATCATCAGCTCCACACCGATCATCATGCTGCTTATGATACCCCTTTTCTTAAGCCAGATATTCGCGGGAGAAGTGAAGGACAGGACAGATCCACTGCTTCGCTGCACACAGGGAGGGCTGGGACTGACATATGGAGCTAAGATAACTGCGGCTGTGATCGTGACTACGTTCCTTGTAGTATTCTCTGATGCCATATCTCTTACAGTAAGCTATATCCTGTGGGGTAATAACGGCTGGAATGCAGCGGTTCAGGTCATCATGCCCATGTCACCTTACAACATGACTATGGGTGAGATGATAGGACGGATGTTCATAACGGCGTTTAGCTGTTCGATATTCTTAACTATAGTGACCTGCTTCCTGTCAGAATGCCTTAATAATCCCGTGGCAGTCATGGGGACGGTATTCGGAGGTTTCTTAACGATACTTGCTCTGGCAAGACAGATACCCTTAAGTCTGCGCCCGTTATCACAGATATTGTATCTGCTTTCACCCGTAGATATGACTTCTGTGCGCGGACTGTACGAACTGAGACTTATAGGAACAGGCGGCCATTATCTGACAGCGTGGCAGTTCGCTCCGCTCCTGTATCTGTGCATATCCGCAATACTGATAGTGGCAGGTCGTTTTGTATATATGAGGAAGGGCAAGTTATAACTGTTATTCAACACTTATGTGGCTAATCATCATACATTTATGTGGTTATTTATCTTACACATATGCGCAGTTATATTTTACAGATTTGTGATTAGTATTTGCTTTGAATGGTTAGTGTATAACCACCGCCTTCAAGGCGAGATTCCTGCGCTGAATGTATTATCCATAGAACTGCATTACCCTTTCTGTCAGTGAAGCAATATCAGATGGTATTGACTCCTCTGACTCATTGCCGGAATAAGGGACGATGAAAACCGATGCTGTATCAGACCCATCGATCTCTATTTCCATATGGTCATGTCTTGAATTATCATATTCCAATTGGATCGTCTGAAGTGCAGTCGGAAAAATCTCCGGTTGTATCGGCAACCTCCGTATTATATCAGCAACCTTATCTATTAGTATCCCGGTAAAAGCAGGTGCTCCATTTCCGTTCCAATCATCCTTTAATAGAGAAATATTATGCAACTTCTTCAAGTTATCAGATCTGATATCTTCAGGCTTTACTGATTCGATACCTTTTCCAAAAGACGAATGGTCAATGCTCCGTGCATATGTACCTATTCGCTCTATACGACTAAGATTGTTATACTCCTCTTCAGATATGATAACAACATTTTTGCCTTGCTTCCTTGGCACTATAACAACTTCGCCGGCATTAGCCATATCGAAGTATTTTTTAATATTGGCTCTTATCTCCATCTGCTTAGCAATTGTCACACTGCACCTCCATATAAGTACTGATAACCGTACTCTTTATAGTACTAATATTATAATACTCCTATTCTCCGTATGCAATAGCGTAATCATTATTGATAAAATATAAGAATGGAATTATGTATTACATTTGGGACCGCCAGTTCAAATTTCATAACAGGGGTTAAGTAATTGTCTTGATCTGCCGATATATATTTCGGAAAACCCAAATTGTCACTTTGTGCATCAAAAAGGATTTTGATCAGGTATTTTTTACTGTACTACAAGGAGGTAGGGCAATATGACAAGCATGTACGGCATATCTGCGTTTCAGCAGATCGACAGGTCGTGGGAAGCGAAGAGCATGGGCACAGAGCGCATAGGTGCGGCGGCTTCTGCACGAGCAGATCATAGAGCTTTTTCCCGGGAAACAAAATACGGTATATCTTATTGCAGCTCGGCATCGCTGTATCCGTCTCCGTATGACAGGGATGTTGAGGATATGCATACGGGAGAATCGTGGCAGATGCGCAGACTTATAAGGAGTCTTACGCAGACAAGGAACCCTGACAGGAACCCTTATGAGGTGTCCTCCGACGGCGAAGCCGGCAACCTCATGGGTATATCGGCGGCTTCCGAGAGTGATAAGGCTGATAAGGAATTAAGCAAGCTTAAGTATAATTACAGCTATAAGGAAGTGGCAGGTAAGATACAGCGCGCCAAGACATCGGTAAGCGCCAAGCAGGCCGTGATAAGCGCTAAGAGAAAGGTCCTTGAGGTTAAGAGACAGATCGCATCGGGTGGCGGAGATGCCAAGGAGCTGCAGCTTGCACTGACACATGCCAAGCGCATGGAGATGGCTGCCAGAAAAAAGGAGCATAACTTAGAGCTTGAAGAACTCGTAGTCACTACACAGAACAGGGATAAGCGCCTTGATGAGCAGGAGGAAGCCGTAGAGGATATGAGGAATGCGGTCATCACTGCCGCAGAAGAGAAGCTGTATAACGCCGAAGATGAGATATTTGAAGAGCGTCAGGATTTGATCGGGGATTTCACGGAGGAGGTCAAGGAAAGCGGCGAAGAGATATCCGATGAGGCGATGGCAGAGCTTAATGATATGATATCCAAGCTCGGTGAAGAAGAGCTTAAGGAGCTTGAAGAGGCTATGGAGCAGCTTGAGAATATGGAGATAGTCAATCCCCATATGAGCAAGGAGGATCTTGAGGAGCTTAAGAGAAAGCACAGAGCAGCGGAGCAGAAGGCCATTATGAAAGCCGATATGGATTATCTTAAGGGGATGATCAGGCTTCAGACAGAGAAAGGAGCGGATATGAAAGCCCTTAGCGGTAATACATCATCTGTGGAACAGATGGCCGGGCCGGTAGCCACCGCAGCCTTTACGGGTGCGGACTTCTCTATGGCGAGTATAAGCACACCATGTGAGCCCTCAGTGGATATACAGGTATAGCACATGGTAAAATACCAAATTCCTTATTGCTAACAGGGTGACAATGATTTATATTGAGAATAGTGTGTATGATACTTTTAGATGGAGATTGATATGGCTAAAAAGTATGGAGCAAGTCCCATAAGAGAGCGTAATAATACGGATAAAGATGCCGGTGAAGCAGGCAGTAAGGGCTACTACGTGGACCATGCCTGTGAGGAGGTATTTAACTGTGTGGTATGTGGTATGGAGATACATCCTGAGGGCGCAGGCAGTGACCACAGGAATCATTGTCCCAACTGCTTAAGCAGCATACATGCAGATGTTACACCGGGAGACAGGGCAAGTGACTGTGGAGGTATCATGGAGCCTGTATCCGTGTGGGTGCGCAATAACGGTGAGTGGGCATTGATCCACAGATGTAAGGTGTGCGGAGCACTAAGCTCTAACAGGATAGCAGCGGATGACAATCCCGTGAAGCTTATGTCCATAGCCATGAGACCTGTAGCCAATCCGCCGTTCCCGATAGAGAGGATGAAGGAGATAAGTGAGGCACTTACGTTAAAATGTCAGCAATAAGATCACAGAATGTCGATATGACAGTAGGAAGCCCCACAGGGCATCTTATCAGGTTCGCCATACCCATGCTTATCGGCAATCTTTTTCAACAATTGTATAATCTTGTGGATTCGGTGATTGTCGGAAGGTATGTCGGAGCGGATGCGCTTGCTGCGGTAGGTGCTACCGGATCTGTCACCTTCTTATTCTTTGCCCTCTGCAACGGTATAGGGAGCGGCGGCGGGATAGTTGCATCCCAGTACTTCGGAATGGGAGATGACACTAATGTCAGGAAGACCATAACCAATACCGCTTATATTATGCTTGTGATGTCGGTGATAGTCGGGGGAATTGCATATCTCTTGTCATCCCCTATACTTAGGTTCCTTGCCACACCTGAGTCTATCCTTGCGGATGCCCTGAGCTATATGAGGCTGCAATGTCTGGGGCTGGTATTCGTTGCGCTGTATAATTACGCGGCATCAATGCTAAGAGCCTTGGGAGACAGCAGGACTCCGCTTTATTTTCTGATAATATCATGCCTTATCAATGTGGTACTGGATGTATTTTTTGTATATAATCTGAGCATGGGCGTGTTCGGTGCGGCACTTGCAACTGTAATATCGCAGTTCTTATCAGGTGCGGCGTGTCTTATCTTCGCCTTTAAGACCAACGAATACTTTAAGCTTAGAAGAGACGATCTTAAGCCCGACAGGAATATATCCGTCAAGGCAATCAAGCTTGGCGTGCCGCTGTCCATGCAGTTCGCACTCATTGCCGTATCCTGCATGGCTCTGCAGAGGGTGGTCAACGGATACGGAGAGGTGGCTGTTGCCGCATTTACGGCAACGAGCAGAGTGGAGCAGGTGATACACCAGCCTTATCAGACTCTCGGCGCTTCATTGTCTACCTTCAGCGGTCAGAATTACGGAGCCAAGAAGAATGAGAGAGTTCTTACGGGCTTTTGCAAGAGCCTTGTGATGATGGTCGTATTTTCACTTCTCATGCTTCCCACCATGCAGTATGGCGGTCATGCCATAGTGAGGATATTCGTAGATGACGAGGCTGTCATAGAGATGGGGGCTAAGGCGCTGCAGCTTACAAGCTACTTCTATGTTGCTCTTGGAATGATATATGTGGTAAGAGGAGTCCTTAACGGTGTTGGAGATGCAGTGTTCGCCCTTGAGAACGGAATAGCCGAGGTTATAGGCAGGTTCATATTCCCTGTAGCTTTCACCATGATACCGGCATGTGGAGTGTGGGGTATATGGTGGTCTGTGGGAGCCACATGGACCATAAGCGGAGGCACTGCACTTATAAGGTATATAAGATACGGTAAGAGGATAGGAATAAGAGGTTCTGCCGTGACATCACAGCACATATGATACAGATTAAAGACAGGGAGAGGAATATGAGCAATGCAAGGTTAGAAGAGAAGAAGGATGCCTGTGTTGAGTGGATCAGGGATTTCTTCAAGAATAACGGCCCGGACTGCAATGCAGTTGTAGGTATATCGGGCGGCAAGGACAGCTCTGTGGCTGCCGCTTTATGTGTGGAGGCGCTGGGTAAGGACAGGGTTATAGGTGTGCTTATGCCAAGCGGTACGCAGCCTGACATAGATGCGGCATATAAGCTTGTTGATCACCTTGGGATCAGGCGCTATGAGATCAATATAGGTGATACCGTAGAGGCGTTAAAAAAGGCTGCGACCGGGGCTATGGACGGCGAACTTTCTGTGCAGAGTATTACGAACATTCCGCCCAGAGTTCGCATGACCACACTATATGCCGTCTCTCAGAGTCATAACGGAAGAGTGGTCAATACCTGCAATATCTCCGAAGACTGGGTGGGATATTCCACCAGATACGGGGATGCGGCCGGAGATTTCTCGCCGCTATGCGGATTCACCGTAACTGAGGTTAAGGAGATCGGAAGGATGCTTAAGCTTCCCGATGAACTTGTGGAGAAGGTGCCCACAGACGGTCTCTGCGGCAAGACGGATGAGGACAATCT
>DGII01000167.1 GCA_002393095.1 Lachnospiraceae bacterium UBA3826
TGTCTTGTTGTGTTAGAATTCTCTGCTCTGAATGTTGGTCCGAATGTATATATGTTCTTAAATGCCATAGCATAAGTCTCGCCGTTAAGCTGACCTGATACTGTAAGGTTAGTAGGCTTGTTGAAGAAGTCCTGCTCAAAATCAACACTGCCATCCTCTTTCTTAGGAACATTGTTAAGATCAAGAGTTGTTACCTGGAACATCTCACCAGCACCTTCACAGTCTGAACCTGTGATAAGTGGTGTGTGAACATAAACGAAATCTCTCTCTTGGAAGAACTTATGAATAGCGTATGCGCAAAGGCTACGTACTCTAAATACAGCCTGGAAAGTATTTGTTCTGGCACGAAGATGTGTGATAGTTCTAAGGTATTCAAGTGTATGTCTCTTCTTCTGAAGTGGATAATCTGGTGTAGATTCACCTTCGATTACAACTTCAGTTGCCTGAATTTCAAATGGCTGCTTTGCTTCTGGTGTAGGAATAAGCTTTCCTGTTACAACTAAAGCTGCACCAACATTAGTCTTGCTGATAGTTTCAAAGTTTGGAAGTCCGTCTCCGTATACTACCTGAAGTGGTTCAAAAAATGTACCATCATTAACAACTATGAAACCAAAGTTCTTCTGTGCTCTGATAGAACGAACCCATCCACCTATAACTATCTCTTTGTTAAGATATGTTTCTTTATCTCTAAATATCTGTCTAATTGAAACTAAATCCATGATTCTCTCCTTAAATTAAAGCATATGAGCACGAATCTCATCATCAGAAAGTGGTGAGAGCATAGCAGGTGCAACATCGAATACCGTCTTACATCCGTTAACGCCTTCATTATGAAGCCTGTTCACTGCTCTTGCATACGCAAGCAGTACGCTTGATGTGAATGCCGGATTGGAATCAAGCTTTAAGCTGTATTCGATGATATTGTTATACTCATTGTCCCAGCCTGTCTTGCCGCTCCTGAAGACGAATCCGCCGTGAGGAATGCCCGAATGGTCTCTTATAAGCTCCTCCTCGGATATGAAGTGTACCGTGGTATCATAGTCTGCGAAGTAGTTGGGCATGGTCTTGATCTCATTCTCGATCTTAGCCTTATCCGCACCCTCTTCGGCTACCACGAAGCACTCTCTTGTATGCTTCTGTCTGGTGGAAAGTGTGGGATTCTCACCGTTCCTTACGGCCTCAAGCGCCTCCGGCACGGGGATGGTGTACTGCTTGCCGTCCTTCACACCCTCGATTCTTCTAATGGCATCGGAATGCCCCTGTGATACACCCTTGCCCCAGAAGGTATAGTCATTACCCTCCGGAAGTATGCAGTTGGCATACAGTCTGTTAAGCGAGAACATACCGGGGTCCCATCCGCATGAGATGAGTGCCGTATGACCGCTCTCCTTAGCCGCCTTATCAACAGCGGCATAATGCTCCGGTATCTTCGCATGCGTGTCAAAACTGTCTATTACATTATAAAGCTTCGCATACTCAGGTGTCTGCTTCGGAAGGTCAGTTGCAGATCCGCCGCAGAGCATAAGTACATCTATCTTATCCTTATAGTTCTCTATCTCCGATACATTTACTACCGGCACACCCTTAGTCAGAAGCTTCACGCTTGCGGGATCACGCCTTGTGAAGACTGCCGTAAGCTCTGCGTCCGGTGCATGCTTTATTGCACATTCAACCCCTTTACCGAGATTACCGTATCCAAGTATTCCTACCTTCATCATCTCTCTTATCCTCCTGTCTGTACATCCCTTGACCCGGTATGGAGCCTCCATACCGGCTTATACTCATATGATACTGTATGACCGATACTTGATCGTATGAATTGTATACATGTATTCACTTGTATATGATTATGGATTATATGACCGATAAGTGTCAAGAGGACAGGGCAAAGTATACATTGTATACCGTGTATACTTTTCGGGAACGCAGAAAGAAGCCTTATGAGCGGATGCCATTCCTTTCCTTCAGGAAGGCAAGCAGCTCATCCTCCGGAACAGGCTTGGAATAATAGAAGCCCTGTATGAATTCAACGCCCATATCCTTCATTACGCCTACCTGATCCTCAGTCTCGATTCCTTCCACCACGATCTCCATATCCATCTTATGGAAGATGTCCACCATTCCCGTCATTACATGCTTGGTCTTGACATTATTAAAGAAGCCCTTGGTGAAGGTGTTGTCGAACTTGATTATCTTAATGGGCATATTGACGAAATAATCTATATTGGAACGGCCTGTTCCAAAGTCATCGAGAGAGAAACTTACGCCATTCTCGATAAGCTTATTCATGCTGCGGAGCATGAAGTCTTTATTGCGCGCAGCGGCAGTCTCGGTTATCTCAAGGTTGATACACCCCGGCTCTATGTCATACTCCTCCAGATATTCCAGGACGAATCTGGCAGGATTCTCATAGTCGAACTGTGCGGCCGAGATATTGACCTCCACCTGATCAAGTCCGTAGCTTTTAGCCTCTCCTTTGGCAAGGAATTCACAGACCTTCTCGAATACCCTGATACCCAGAGGAATTATCTGTCCGCTCTCCTCAGCCACCGGTATGAATACTCCGGGAGGCACAAGCTCGCCGTTTTTCTGGCGTATGCGTACCAAAGCCTCAGCCACATTAAAGCATGACTCCTTAACATTGTAAAAAGGCTGATAGAATACCTCTACCCTGTCTTCTGTCAGAGCCTCATTGATAAGCTCCTTGACCCTGTTCTGCTCACGCAGCTTCCACACCAGCTCCTCGTCAGCCTCCACTATCTCCTGTTCACTTTCAAGGTATGTATGCAGGAATCTGAAGAACTCATCGGGTCCGCTCATAAGAAGGCTGTCAGGTATTAACAGATATGTACCCTTGGCCGGAATATCCTTCACGCCGTCCTTCTGCATCTTGATGTTGGAGGCTCTCTCATACATCCTCTCCTTATCCTCGTATAGGACACAGAAGGTATCATCATCTATGCGGAAAGCCGGCTCCGGACCGAGCGCAACAAGCGCACGGGCAGTACGCATCACGGCATCCTGTTCTATATTATAATCCACATAATTGGATATAAAGTGTATCTTGGCTGTGAACATGGAGAATCTCTTACCGAACTTATACTTATCATGTACATAGGCAGAGAGTGCATTGGTAGTGAACAGACCGGTCGAAGCATCGATATATTCACTCGGATTCTCCAACTGGATATAGAGTATCACCATTCCGAAGGCGGAGGCGAAGCCCACAAGTAAAAGCTGCGGTAACACGAACTGTATGGCAGCCGCAAGCAGCCATATCCCCTGCCATAAGAGCATCGCAACGAATCTTCTTCCGGGCATCTGCTTCCTGTACGCTACGGTAGTGACTATTGTTGAAAGGATATACACCGCAGAGAGGATATATGCTACCGATGTAGAAGGTCCAAAGGAATACACTATCCTGTCATGCGCTTCGTACCCTATCGGCAGTACGAGCATAAGTATCTCTCCCACGATGAAGATGACATGAGAGATATTCTTAACGGCCTTAGCCCATACCTTATCCGTGGGAAGCAGGCTTGTGGAGGCATATACATACCCACAGTAGCCCTGCAGAGTCAGAAGCATGATATATACCTTGCATATAATTGCGGTTATGAAGGGATTAAAGCCCTGATGTACGGACAGATTGATAAGTACTACGGAAAGAATATCGAATATCAGACATCCGAAGCATGCACACAGCGCATGAAAAAAAAGCTTACGATTCATAAGATCAAGCTTCTTCTCCCGCATGAACATGACAAAGATAGCGAATATTATAAAAAGGGCACAACACTGGAGCTCAATATTCATCCCAATATCCTCTTGATACCAACGATCATACAATCTAAACTATTATATATAATTGAATCGTTTTAATCAAGTATGGTTCGGGTATAGGTGTTCAAGAACTATTTTAAAGCTTTCCCGATAACTATTATATACACATATTCCTTGTCCACTGTTACCAGAATATCATCTGAGAGCGACGTTAAGAGCGACTTACTGATGTCATCATAGGTCTTGCTGTCCTTAAGTGACCACCTGTGTTCCATGCCATCCTCTTTTAACAGGGTTTCCTGGACAAAATCCCATATCTGACCGGTCAGCCATGATGTTTTATCCTCATACTGTGAGGCTAAGCTGCTAAGGGCATTTTTCGCTGACGCGCCGGCTGTTGCGTTAATGCGAAGATGTATCCTGTACAGCAGACCTGTACCGTCGATCCAGTACTTGATCTTAACCTTACCGATAATATTGTATACAAGATTAATTGACTCCTCCGACAGCAGCAAAAGCTGTTCCCCTGCTTTATCGCTTAGGTACTGCTTCTTGGCAAAGCTTCTGCAGGTCTCGGATATAGTGGGCATATAGTTAAGATCATTTATGGCTATGTTCTGTGTCCTATAATTACGTCTTATAGGCTTGCCGCCCTTAGAACGATGATACTCGCTGCTTTCAGTTTCCGAATACTCCCGTTCCATGACATTAATATAATCATAGGGTATCTCAATACCGTATTTTTCAAAAGCCTTAAGTACCCGCTTATTGACATCAGTGACAGCCTCATATGAACTGCTTGTCCTTCTTATATCGATAGTTGTCTCAAGGACCAGTGCGCTTCCGGCAAATTCCAGAAAATACACCTGACGCGAATCTTCCTGAATATTGTTGGTTACAACACCGAGAGTATACGGACTTGCCACGACACAATCTCTGATGATCTCTGATGCCTTTTCAACATCAGTGTCATAGCTTACAAGAAAACGCAGGTGTATCTTCATATTGCCGTTCTTATAGCTTGTATTCTGAACGACCTTACCGTTTAGCACACTGTTGGGGACAATTATCCTGATATCATCATATATCCTTAAGACTGTATGTCTAAGCGTTATATCCTCTACGATCCCCGGTCCCTGTCCCTCGATCACGATCCTGTCACCAATCTCAAAGGGCTTATTGACACTGATAAGATACCCTGAGATCAAGTCAAGGATGGCAGGCTGCGCCGCGAAGCCCACTATCGCAATGACTAAGGCAGAGCTTCGCAAAATGGTCGACATTGTATTTATCGAAGAATCAAGGATACCTATGATATTGATGCCGGCAGAGACCACCAATGCGACCATGATGAACTGCGAGGTAAAACGAACATGAATGTTTTTCCCCTGCTTCTTTTTAATAAGTCTTAAAATCCAATAAAGGATCGCGGTCGCTATGAGGATCAATACTATGGTAACAATTTTTTTAACTACATCTGCGGCTACAGTATTAGTTACTTCCATATTTTTTCCTTTATTATCGTGTAGTAAGATCAGTGATCATATCCCATATTATCCGAAAGGTCTCGGATAATAATATTTATAACACTCGCCCGCCTGATTGTCCACATCAATATAATACCCATAACGGTATGACCCCTTATGATGCCGTTCCCTTATTGCTGCCGGCTCTAACCGATAAAAGGGGCAGCTATATGATATACGATACACGAAAGGATGAGAGCGGCCAGCACATAGAAGACTGCCGTCTTTAATGTCCATTTAAGTGAATGCGACTCCTTATATGTGGTTGACAGTGCCATAAGGCAGGGAACACTGAAGGTACATGCGAACATGAAGGCAAGAGCCTCCGCTCCTGAGATCGTCTGCCGCATTGCCTGTGCAAGGACCATATTGTCCACACCCACCGTGCTTGCATTGAATGCAACATCTGCCACATTACTCTGTCCGGCGAATACAGCGTTGAGAGTTCCCAGAACCGCTTCCTTGGCAAATGCCGCACTTATGAATGCCATGAATGTTTGCCATCCGAGCCCGAAGAATTTCGTCACGGGCTCTATAAAGGTTCCTACCTTGTATAAGAGAGAGCTCTCTATCTTACCGGAGGGACTGAATGAAAAAGCCCAGAATATCAGTGATACAAGTGTGACTGTCTTGATAGCACGCTTGAACATATCCACAGCCTTGATCCATGCTTCCTTGATGATGTACTTCCAATGCGCCTTATGATAAGGAGGAAGCTCCATGATCATTCCGGATCTTGAATCCTCCGGAACAAGCTTATTACCGAATATCTTCGATACTATGAACATCAATACGAATATATATGCAATGATCCCCACACATACAAGTGCCGTTCCCCATGCAGGGAAGAACATTCCTGAGATAACGGGGATGATACTCCATATGGAAGCACAGGGAACTGCCCATACTACCATCATCGTAAGCATCTTCTGTCCCCAGTTATCCATTACTCTTGTACCGCTGGCGCCGCCGATGGTGCAGCCCATTCCCATAAGGATAGGCGCTACAGCCTTGCCCTGAAGTCCGAGCTTGGATAAGGCTCCATCGAACTGATATGCTGCTCTTGCAAGGAACCCGACTTCCTCAAGGAATCCGAATACTATATTGACTCCGAATACGAAGGACGCCATGGATATACAGAAGTATATGGTATTGGGTATTAACAGACTGAATACCGATACAAGCCATGGATGGACATGTATTCCGGTCAGGAAATCCGCAATAGGCGTACCGAGTGCCTTGGGCAGTACACTGGCTATGCTCATGAAGGGTGACATGATAAGCATCGCTGCAAGGAAGCCTACCAGTATGACCCCTACAGTCACAAGCTTTCCCCAGAAAGGCTTAAGGATGACCTTATCAAATCTAGAGATCGTATAATCCGCCTGAGATGTCTTACTTACGCCTTCAAGCACCTCGCTTATCCATGCGTACTTGGCATTGCCGTCAGTAAGCATCTGCTCAGATTCCGTAGCGGCTCCTTCGCCTTTATCCGTAAGCTGCGGTGCTGTTATAAGCTTATGAGGCTTCTTAAGCTCTTGCTCTATAAGTGCCTTCAGACCATCGAAGCCCTTACCGTCCGCCGCAGTGAAGGGCAGTACCGGTATACCGAGTCTCTCCGACAGAAGCCTATCATCTATCTTCTTACCCTGTCCCGTGGCTACATCCATCATGTTAAGGATAAGTATCGCCGGAACATCCATTGAAGCAAAATCAGCCAGCATATACATGCTTCTCTCAAGCTGTGAAGCGTCCACGAGTACGCATACAAGATCGGCTTTCCCGTCCTTAATGAACCTCTCGGTGATCACCTCTTCATCCGAATTACCTGACAGACCGTAGCTTCCGGGCAGGTCAGTGATCGTATATTTTACATTGTTATAGGTGTATGTACCGTCCTTTTTCTCAACTGTCTTGCCGGGCCAGTTACCCACATGCTGTCTGGAGCCTGTAAGCTGATTGAATACAGTTGATTTACCGGAATTGGGCTGTCCTAAAAGTGCTATGCAATTCATACTCTTTCCTCCGTAACTTCTATTCCTTCACAATCCTTCCTGTTAAGGGCAAGCAGGGTCTCCCTTACATACACAAGCACAGGCATCTTCTTATCGTTCCTTACGACCTGAAAGGTCGCCCCCTCCGTAAGACCGATTGAAGTGATGCGATTTAAGAATCTCGCATCTTTTCCGAGATTTCTTACTCTGCCATGTGTACTTGCTTCCATTTCACTAAGCTTCATCTCTTATATCCTCCGTTGTAATGCATTTAATGTATGGGTTAGCATACGCTAACTAGAGTACTCTTTTATCCGTTATTAGTCAAGCGCTTTTTTACCTGCTATCATACAAGACATTAGTAATAATGTGTCTTGGATTACTGCAAT
>DGII01000070.1:0-14722 GCA_002393095.1 Lachnospiraceae bacterium UBA3826
ACACTTAATAACGGAGAGAATATCATACAGCTTGACAGACTTCTGTTCCTGGCAGGTATGAATCATAAGTATGAAGGCGGAGGATTCATGTTCGGACCCGAAGCCAACGATCATGACGGACAGCTTGAGCTGTGCGCGGTTACGAAGCTTTCTAAGTGGAAGATACTTTTTGCTTTGCCCAAGGCTTATAAGGGCAGGCATTTTGGGATAGACGGTATAGAGCATTACAGAGTAAGGTCTTATACGGTAAGGACATCTAAGCCTCTGTGGGTTCATGCCGACGGAGAAGTTGATACCAAGGCCGATTTCATATCGGTATATGCGGAGCAGGAGGCTCTGCAACTGGTGTACTGACACCGGCAGATGATAAGTCCGGGAACTGGAGATTAGTGTAAAAAATATGATTGATATCATATTTTTTACACAGCGATTTGTGCCGAGCCCAAATCGCCTTGTCGCATCGGCGAATCCGAAATTCGCCTCGCGAGCCTCGCACAATGTGCTCGGCATGGAGATTATTATGAGAAAATTGTATGAAAGGATTCGTCCCGCACTTCCGGTCATAGTATATTTTACCGTATACATGACATGGTTTAATTACATCGAGCGCAATAAGGCAGCCAAGTATACGGTCATTCACATGAATATTGATGATAAGATACCATTCTGTGAATACTTCATCATTCCGTATATCGCATGGTTTGTGTATGTGGTGGCTGTTGTCGGATATCTGATGATAAAGGACAGGGATGATTTCTACCGTAACTTCATGTTCTTAACCACAGGTATGACGATATTCCTTGTAGTATCGACCTTCTGGCCGAACATACAGCATTTGCGTCCTTACGTGATGCCGAGGGATAATGTATTCACCCGTATGGTAAGTCATCTGTACAGCATAGATACACCGACCAACCTGTGGCCGAGCATACATGTGTATAATTCCATAGGTGCTTACTTCGGGGTTGCGCATAACAGTAAGCTTGGCGGCAATAAGTATATTAAGGGTGGATGCTTTATATTAAGCGTGGCCATAATCCTGTCCACGGTATTCCTTAAGCAGCATTCGATGTTCGATGTGATGACAGCCTTCATAATGGCAGCGGTGGTATATGTGTTCGTATACAGACTGGATATACTGATGTCTCTTAAGAATTCCTATCTGGAACACAAGCAGGCTAAGGAGAACAAGGCATATCTTATGAAGTGATGACTCACAGATCGTATTGATCTTATAAAGCGCAGAACGTACTGACCGGAGGTTGATGACCTCCGGTTTTTAATTGGTGATATTGTATGATTATCCGGCAAATTCTTGGCAATTTTATACAAAAAGTCCTTGCCTATTATTGTGTATTATGCTAGAATATCCACTGGCTACAGACATATGTACGCTGACTGCGGACTGACACATACAGATGTACGCGGTAAGCGGAATCAGGGTAGGATCACGAGACTATGCGGTGTCTTGCGGAGGAAGTTCATGGATAGTGAGCGTTCGGGATATTATATAGTGAAACAGAAGGCTCTTCCTGAGGTGCTGCTTAAGGTGGTGGAGGCCAAGCAGCTTCTTGACAGGGAGCAGGCACTAAGTGTAGCGGAGGCTACGGAACGTGTAGGGATAAGTCGGAGTTCCTTCTATAAATATAAGGATGACATCTTCAGATTCCATGATGACACTCAGGGTACAACGGTCACTCTCACCTTCAATATGGATGATGAGCCGGGGCTTCTCTCGGATGTACTTAAGACCATCGCTGAGGCAGGCGCCAATATACTTACGATACATCAGAGCATACCTATCGGCGGTGTGGCATCCTTGACGATAAGCATACAGGTGCTTAAGACTACAAGCGATGTATCGGCGATGATAGAACGTATGGAAGGGCAGAAGGGTGTCCATCATGTGCGTATAAGTGCCAAAGGATAGAAGCTAAAAAGATTAGAAGAAATGGAGATTGATATGATCAAGGTAGCGGTACTTGGCTATGGAACTGTAGGAAGCGGAGTGGTAGAGGTGATACAGGACAATAACGCCCTCATATCCTCAAGGCTTGATGATTCCATAGAGGTCAAATATATTCTTGACTTAAGAGAGTTCCCCGGTGATAAGAATGAGAAACTTGTGGTGCATGATGTGAATGTCATCATGGACGACCCGGAGATCAGCGTGGTATGTGAGACCATGGGTGGAGCGGGAGCAGCATATGAGTTCACTAAGGCGGCTCTTAATAAGGGTAAGAGCGTATGTACCTCCAATAAGGAGCTTGTGGAGAAGCATGGGCCTGAGCTTATAGCACTTGCAAGGGAGAATGGCTGCAACTATCTCTTCGAGGCAAGCGTCGGTGGCGGAATACCTATAATACGACCCATGAATACATCGCTTGCTCCTGAGCATATAGACCGGATCATGGGAATACTTAACGGAACCACCAATTATATGCTTACCAGAATGTCTGAGGGCGGAGTGGAATATGATGATGTGCTTAAGGATGCACAGGAGCTCGGATATGCTGAGCGTAACCCGGAGGCCGATGTGGAGGGCCATGATGCGGGACGTAAGATAGCGATACTGGCAAGCCTGATGACGGGTAAGACGGTTCGGTATGAGGATATATATATAGAAGGTATCACGAAGATAGAGGCGGTTGATTTTGCATTCGCCGACAGGCTTGGAAGGAGTATTAAGCTGATTGCTTCTGCACAAGATAAGGATGGCGAGCTTAGCGCAATGGTAGCGCCGAGGATGCTGTCAAAGGATCACCCTCTAAGCGGAGTGTCGGATGTGTTCAATGCCATATACGTGACGGGCAATATGCTGGGAGACGTGATGTTCTACGGCAAGGGCGCAGGTAAGCTTGCGACTGCAAGCGCAGTGGTGTCGGATGTGATGGAGTTGGCCAAGGCAGCAAGGGATAAGGTCACTCTTCCCTGCAGGTGGTCGGCTGAGAGGGTGCAGCTTAAGGATTGTTCGGATAACAGGCTAAGCTTTTTTGTCAGGACAGCTTCGGGAGAGGCCGACAGACTTAAGGGTGCTCTTAAGAATGCAAGGGAGATCGCGCAGATAGACGGACAGACAGGATTCATAACGGATGAGATGTCCGAGAGAGAGTTATCCGATGCCGTTAAGGGCATGGATGTCAGAATGATAAGACTTGACTGAAAGGATTGAATGAGGATTATGAAAAAGGTTGTTAAATTCGGCGGAAGCTCTCTTGCCAGTGCCGAGCAGTTCGAGAAGGTGGGAGAGATAGTCCGAAGCGATAAGGCAAGGGTATATGTGGTTCCCAGCGCACCGGGCAAGAGATATAAGAGCGATACCAAGGTTACGGATATGCTCTATGCCTGCTATGAGATAGCCAAAAGCGATAAGGACTTCTCCAAGCAGCTTAAGGCTATTAAGAGCAGATATGACGAGATCATATCGGGACTTAAGCTTGATATGACACTGGATGATGAATTCAGGATAATAGAGTCAAATTTCAAGAAAAAAGCGGGAAGCGACTATGCCGCCAGCAGGGGAGAGTACCTTAACGGACGCATAATGTCGAGATTCCTCGGATATGAGTTCATAGATGCGGCGGATGTTATCTTCTTTAATGAAGAGGGAGAATTCGACTCCGAGAAGACCAATGATGTGCTTGGCAAGAAACTGTCAGGAATGGCTAATGCGGTTGTTCCCGGCTTCTACGGAAGCATGCCGGACGGAAGCGTCAAGACCTTCTCAAGAGGCGGTTCGGATATCACAGGCTCCATTCTCTCAAGAGCGGCCAAGGTGGATATATATGAGAACTGGACAGATGTATCGGGCTTCCTTGTGGCCGATCCCAGAATTATAGAAGATCCCGTGGGAATAGATACGATCACGTACAGGGAATTAAGAGAGCTTTCCTATATGGGAGCCTCGGTACTGCATGAGGACGCGATCTTCCCTGTCAGACGGGAGGGAATACCCATCAATATCAAGAATACCAATGCGCCTGAGGAGGGCGGTACATGGATCGTCGAGAGTACGGCACAGAAGTCCAAGTATATCATCACCGGTATCGCCGGTAAGAAGGGCTTCTGCTCGGTGAATATAGATAAGGCCAAGATGAACAATGAGATAGGCTTCGGTCGCAAGGTTCTGCAGGTATTCGAGGATAACGGAATAAGCTTCGAGCATATGCCCTCAGGAATAGATACCATGACTATCTTCGTGCATCAGGATGAATTCATGGATAAGGAGCAGCAGGTAGTATCGGGTATACACCGTCTGGCAAGACCTGACAGCGTGGAGATCGAAGCTGATCTGGCGCTTGTGGCTGTCGTGGGACGCGGCATGAAGTCCACAAGAGGTACTGCCGGAAGGATATTTTCGGCATTGGCTCATGCGGATGTCAATGTCAAGATGATAGATCAGGGCTCATCGGAGCTTAACATCATAATCGGTGTAGCCAATGATGACTTCGAGACAGCCATTAAGGCCATATATGACATATTCGTAACAGCAAGCATCTGAAGCCGTAGCGTGATAGTGTGAAAAATATGTTCAATATCATATTTTTCACACAGCGATTTGTGCCGAGCCCAAATCGCCTTATGGCATCGCCGAATCTGATATTCGGCTCGCCGCCTCGCACAGAGTGCTCGGCATGGTGGATTAATATGGAGGGTAATAAGGCAAAGGTGTGAAGTATAGAAGAGTAAGAATATTATAGTGAATGCCTGCGCATACGTGCATAGTAATATAAAATGCGACAATTTTCGATTAAATTGTCGCATTTTATTGTAAATTATTGCTAAATTTTCTAAAGCAGCGTATAATATCATTATTCTGAATATGAGCTGGATGATAGCACTTCAACATTATTCATAATCTTAATTCAACTTGGGGAGAGAAGTTGATATCTGGAAAGCCACTCGGCAGGCTCGGGATTTTACGGAGGTATAATTTAATATGGATGGAACCAAGAAAAAGGGCTACGGTGTGAACAGTATTAAGTTCAAGCTAGTACTGATCATGGCGTTGCTTACGATCATACCGCTTCTTATCACCACTGTTGGTGCGGCTGTGACGATGAGCAATGATGCCAAAGAGAACGGTGAGGTACTTAACCTTAAACAGGCGGAGTTGGTGGAGGGTGATTATAAGACCCTGATCGATCAGAATGTCAAGGTACTTGAACTCTTGGCAGATGAGTCGGAGACCAGGAATATGATCAAGAATCCTACCGATGAGGAGCTTCTGGCTGATATGCAGAAGAATCTTGCAGCGGTGGATGAGGTCTTCGCGGACGGCAACTCTACAGTGCTTACGGGTGCTGACGGAGAGAATATCGTCAGATCCACGGGTAATCTTGTCAATATCGCAGAGAGAGATTACTTTATAAGTGCCATGGCGGGTAATGTCAATATATCGGATGCCAGCGTATCCAAGACCACAGGTAAGCTGATCACTGTAATAGCCGTACCTGTTAAGGATGAATCGGGTGCGGTTATAGGTGTGCTTACGCGTAACTACAGCATAGATATACTTCATGACCTTCTGGCAGAAGAGGCCGGAGCCGATCAGGATATGTATATGGTAGACGGAACGGGTCAGGTGGTAGCTGATTCCGCACAGGAGATAACCGCTGATACCGAGAGAGCCGATCACAGCACTGAGCATTTCTTCACCACGACAGAGGTGGAAGGAACATACGAGACTAAGAATATGGCAGGCAAGAAGGTGGTACTGTCATGGTACACCGAGGAACTCTCAGGCTGGAGAGTAGTAGTCGAGCGTGATTATAACTCAATGATAAGCACGGCTAAGAGAACAGTCATGATGTTCGTTGTGATAGGTATAGTACTCGCTATAGCTGCGATAGTGATAGCGATCACTCTTGCCAACAGCATCAATAACCCGGTCGTACTTATCAATGATTCCCTTGAGGCACTTTCGGACGGACGTTTCATCACGATAGATAAGTATGCAGACAGACGCGATGAATTCGGCAATATGGTCAGATCGACCAATTCCGTTATAGATAAGCTTAAGTCGATCGTCGATAATATCAAGGCATCAGCAGACAGCGTGGCTAATTCGGCCAACGAACTGGCTGATTCCACAGGTCAGATATCAAGGACTGCCGATGACGTATCAGAGGCTGTACAGGAGATCGCAAGAGGCGCTACACAGCAGGCTGATGAAGTACAGCAGGCAAGCAGCAATACCGGTGTTATAAGTGATAATATCCAGAGCGTCACAGATAATTCCACATCACTTGCGGGAACGGCTGACACGATGCATGAAGACAGCAGAAGTGCAGCTGATGAGCTTGAGAAGCTTAAGGCATCATCTGATCAGATGAGCAGAGCTGTGGATGAGATAACAGAGAGGATATCGGCTACGGGAGCAGCGGTTGAGAATATCTCTACCAAGGTAGAGGCTATCAATTCCATCGCTTCACAGACCAACCTCTTAGCGCTTAACGCTTCAATAGAGGCGGCAAGAGCGGGAGAAGCAGGTAAGGGATTCGCGGTCGTAGCGGAGGAGATAGGTAAGCTTGCCGATGATTCGGCACAGAGTGCCAATGAGATCAGAGAGCAGATGTCTGCGCTCATGGTTGAATCTCAGAGTGCTGTATCAACGGCACAGGAGGTTCGTGAGGCTACGGAGAGCCAGAGAGAGATACTTGAGGCTACGATCAACAGTATCAACAGGCTCATCGGTCAGATCGAGACTACCGTATCCGGCGTAAGGACGATAACCGGAGATGCCGAAGCCTGCGATGATTCAAGGAATGTGATTGTAGAGGCCATGAATTCGCTTTCGGCTATCTCTGAAGAGAATGCGGCGGCATGTGAAGAGACTTCCGCTTCCATGGAAGAACTCAATGCCACGGTCAATACTTTGGCAGGTGCGGCAGACAGCTTAAGGAAGATCTCCGACTCGCTCATAGATGAGATGAGATTCTTCAAGGACTAAGAGATTAGGAATAAGAGCATAGCAGACTGACGCATGTATATATGCATACAAGGCTCCCGAAGGATGACCTTCGGGAGCTTTTTTTGCCGGATAAGACTTAAGTGTCCGGGGAAAATGACCGATATAAAGTATGAAGACGAAAAAGGTAAGGATGCGATTGAATTGTATATACAATATATATAGTTTGACAAAGAAGAAAACACAAATAGATTTACATAATTGATATATTGAAAAATATTTTAAAAATTTTCAAAAATTGTGTTGACAATTATATAATAGTGTAGTATATTATCAATATAAACAAGAGAGAGAAAGAAATCCTGTCGGAGGTGGCAGGTATCTATAGATGAAAGATATAGATAAGAGGAATCAATTAGTAGTATAGGAGGGCGGACCACCGGACTAAGAATTTGAATTCCAAAGAAGACGTACAATTGGGGCATAGAATGAGCGAGAGATGATAATCGCAGTACATAAGTACACTTGGAGAAATGCTATTAAGGCTACGTCGGTACAACTGAATACGGAGGCGATAGGTTGATAGAATATGGAGGTGCAGTCCATTGGAGACATCGTCATAAGAGCGGATATCAGATTTCGAATCGGGTATCCGCTTTTTAAGACTTTACGGTATCTTTATCTTGCGTTATCAGCGCTTATGCTATACAATATTTAGTGGCAATGTACTGATATATATATATAGGAAGAGATAAAGGAAAAAGGGAAAATAAATAAATGGCTGATAAGAATACAGTTAGCAATATATCGGATGCGGAGAGACGACAGATAAGACATAAGAGGCGTATAAGGAATCAGGTCATAGCCTATGTGGTGCTTGTAGTGCTGGTTGTGGGTGCTGCGGCAGGCGGCCTGTACGGTGTCAAGACGATCGGACAGAAGCTGTATGAAAGTAAGGTAGCTAAAGAAGCTGAGGCAGAATCCATAGCTGCGGCTGAGGCGGAATCGGAAGCTGCAGAGCTGGCGGCAATAGCAGCCGCATCGGAGCCGGAGAGCGAGGAACCCACTCCGGAGGTGGTTGAAGAGACTCCGGAGGATCTGCTGGAGGAAGTGGTTCAGTCGTGTATAGCGGATATGTCTCTTGAGGATAAGGTGGCTGGACTTTTCATACTTACCCCGGAGGAGCTGACCGGTGTGGATAAGGCCATCAAGGCAGGAGACGGTACGAAGGAAGCACTGGAAAAATATGCTGTCGGCGGGATCGTATATTTTGCACAGAATATTCAGAGCGAAGCTCAGATCAAGGAGATGGTAGCCAATACCGTATCGTATAGTAAGTACCCCCTCTTTATAGCGGTTGATGAAGAGGCAGGCAAGGTCGCAAGATTGCAGACAACACTTAAGCTAGATGCAACGGATACGCCTGCAACGATAGGAGAGGGCGGCGACGCATCGGCTGCGTATAACGCATATTCCATAATAGGTGAGAGGCTTGCCACATACGGATTCAACCTTGACTTCGCCCCTGTTGCCGATGTGCTGACCAATGAAGATAATGATGCCATAGGAGACAGATCCTTCGGAAGTGATCCAGCGGTTGTGTCAGATATGGTGACACAGGCAGTTCAGGGACTTACATCCAACGGGATCACGGCTTGTGTGAAGCACTTCCCGGGACAGGGTTCCGTTGGTGAAGATACTCATGACGGAATGGCTACTACGGACAGAAGTGCCGATGATATGAAGAATACGGATATCCTGCCTTTTACCGCAGGTATAGAGGCGGGAGCGCAGATGGTTATGGTGGGACACTTCATCTGTCCTTCGATCACAGAGGATGCCACGACACCATGCTCGCTCTCCAAGGCGGTCATGACCGATATGTTAAGGGGAGAATACGGATATAACGGTGTCATCATCACGGATGCACTTAATATGACGGCGATATCCGAGTACTACGGAGCGGATGAGGCAGCCATTAAGGCGCTCAAGGCCGGAGCGGATATGATACTTATGCCGGAGGACTTCGAGACGGCTTACAACGGAGTGCTGGAGGCAGTCAAGGACGGGACTATCGACGAACAGCGCATCAATGATTCGCTTGCAAGAGTATACAGGATCAAGTACAGGTCCACTGTAGAGAACTGATCATCACAGGCCGATACAATGCATTGCGTGCATCGGCCTTATTTTTTTTATCTTTTTTCTTAAAACACCCCATTTTTAATAAAAGTGCACACGTATTATATAACAGATAGGAAAATCACTGTCCGGTATCATCCCTGTCCCCTCAGAGATATCGGACAGTGAAGATCTTAAGAATTAAAAATGGAGGAATCAGGATGAAAAAAAGGATAATGAGAAGAGTAATAACAGGTATAGCAGCAGGAACACTTACGCTTGCAATGGGTACCACGGCACTGGCAGCATCAGCTAATAACAGAATGCAAAATGGCAGACCTCAGGGTCAGGGCGATATGTTCGGACAGATGCAGGACGGAGAGAGGCCGCAATTCCCCGATGGAGAACAGGCTGATGGAAGAATGCCGCGGGGCAATATGCCGCAAGGCGAGATGCCACAGGGCGAAATGCCGCAGGGCGATATGCCACAGGGCGAAATGCCACAGGGCGAGATGCCGCAGGGGGATATGCCGCAGGGTGGAATGATGAATATGCCTATGCTTAATTCTGATGAAATCAGTTCAGCGATCGATGAGTTGGAGGATGATGAAGTAAAGGCGGAATTAAATGAACTTCTTGACGCATATACACAGGCCCTTGATGCAGAGAAGTCTGCCATGGATGCACATAAGGACAGTGAGGATACTGACTTAAGCGACATGGATAAGTACAGGGAGGCAGTCAGGGAAGCAATGGATGCATTGCAGGAAGCGCTCACCGATGCAGGTATAGATATTAAAGCCGGAGGTGAGGGTATGCCGTATGAAGGTGAGAGAATTGATAGGAATGCAGAGATATCGGACAAAAATACAGAGCTTACAGATAAGGATACAGAGATAGCTGATAAGGATGCGGAGACAGTGAATAAGGATGCGGAGACAGCAAGCAAGGATACAGAGAAGTCGGTAGGTGCGAATAACAAAACAAATGATGCGGGTATCCTCGAAAAGATAGGCAACTGGATCAAATCGCTCCTTGGCAGATAGGCAGATGCAGACAAAATGTGCTATCATATATCATATGGATGAAGTGAGTGTTGAGGCTTTGAAAGCGGCAGAGGATGCCTCTTTTAAGGAGAACTTCATAAAGAAAAGCAGACAGACCATTCTTCGTATGGCTTCCGTAGTATCGGGAAGATATGTGACAACAAGTGATGATGAATGGTCTGTGGCTTTGTATGCCTATAATAAGGCCATAGATACATATGATGCATCGAAGGGCGAATTCCTGCCATATGTGCAGGTGGTGATAAAAAGGGCGCTGGCAGACTATTACAGAAAAGAGAACAGATATGCTCATGAGATCGCCTACCCTCCGGATGCAATGACGGGAGAAGCTGATGATACTGAAAGCGCGGCATCGGATGTACGAAGAGCATTCATAAGAGTCAGTGAAGATGAAGCAAGGCAGAAGGAGGAGAAGTCCGACCTGACCGGTGAGATAACTGAGGTCAACGAAAGACTTAAAAAGTACGGTTTTACATTCTATGATGTGTCAGATGCATCTCCCAAGGCAGGCAAGACTAAGAAGGAATGCGCGAAGGTGATAGCATGTATCCTTGATGATAAGGATATGACGGAAGCGGTGGAGAAGACGGGAAGGCTTCCGGCGGTCAGACTTAAGAGTGCTGCAAGAGTATCGGGGAAGATGCTTGACAGGTACAGACGATATATAGTGATGGCGGTCATCATACTTAACGGTGAGTATCCGCTTTTGGCGGATTATCTGCAATATGTGAGAAAGGAGGGCGGATGATGAAAGCGGTAGTGCTTGAAAAAAGAGACAAAAAAGCGGCTGTAATGACTAAGGACGGCAGAGTCATCAGGATAAAGGATGCCGGCTATACTGTTGGACAGGAGATATATATCCAAGCGGCTGCATCAAAAAGGCTTATAAGATATATACCGGCAGCAGTTGCGGCGATACTCTTCCTGTCGGCAGGCAGCGGAATGATAGTCTATGCCAGACCCTACGGAACAGTCAGCCTCGATATCAATCCGTCCATAGAATATACCATTAACAGATTCGACAGAGTACTTGCGGCGGAGGGTATCAACGATGACGGGAGCGCGATACTTAATGAGCTTGAGCTAAAGAGTATTCTGCATAAGAATATAGAAGAAGCCATGGAGATGACCATAGATCAGGTCGAAGCAGACGGGTATCTGGACGAGGACGAAGAGAGATATATAGTGGTCAGCGCGTCCACAGACAGAGATGAATATACCGATGATATAGTGGAAAGGCTTAACAATGTGGCAGACAGGCATGAGGGTGTCAAAGCCATTGCTCTTAAGGTATCGGATGAGGATGTAAGAAAAGCGCATGATCAGGGGATATCTGCGGGCAAGCTTAAGATGGTGGATGAGCTTGAGAAGGTATATGGTGAGGAAATAGACAGAGCGGAATGGAATAAGCGAAGCGTCAATGATATAATAATTGAGTATGAGGGAAGAGAACCGGCAGAAGCGCCTATGAAAGAGCCCGCTGCCGGATTGGATGGCATGCCCTATGATGGCGGCATACCTGATGATACGACACAGGACGATATAGCACCGGATAATATGATGCCGGATGGTCTGGTGCCGGGTGACAGACCTGCCGATATGAGACCGAACGAGGTGCCGGGTGTGATGCCTAATGATATGCAGGGTACGATACCGGATGATATGCAGGGTACGATACCGGGTGATATGCCGGGTATGATGCCTGATGATATGCCTGACGGGATGACGGGTGGAAGACCGGATGATAACCGTAACGGACAGATGATGGAACCAAAAGAAAAGAGGTAGAGGGGTAGTGTGAAAAATATGATCGAAATGAAAGCATTATTGATAGGCGGAACAGGTCAGATAAGTATGGCGATCACAAGGAAGCTTATAAAGGATGGCTGGGAAGTGCATCTGCTTAATAGAGGCAGCCGTTCTTTGGAGCTTCCTAAGGAGGTTCACGGTATTATAGCCGATATTAATGATAAGGAGGATGTGCTTAGTAAGATAGGGGATATGTACTTTGATTGTGTATGTGAGTTCATCGGATTCACTGTGGATCAGGTTAAGAGAGACTATGAGCTTTTTAACGGACGAACGAACCAGTACATATATATCAGCTCTGCATCCGCATACCATAAGCCGGTAAAAAGCTATATCATAACCGAAGGAACCACACTTGCCAACCCTTACTGGCAGTACTCGCGTGATAAGATAGAGTGTGAGGAATTCCTTATGTCCATGTATCGTAAGGAGGGCTTCCCCGTAACGATAGTCCGCCCTTCACATACATATGACGAGAGACATATACCCTTAGGAGTGCACGGAAACAAGGGATTCTGGCAGGTCATTAAGAGGATGATGGAGGAAAAGCCCGTGATCATACAGGGCGACGGAACTTCTCTCTGGACGCTGACATTTAACAGTGATTTTGCCATAGGTTATACAGGACTTATGGGTAATAAGCACGCTATAGGTGAGGCGTTCCAGATAACCTCCGATGAGACGCTGACATGGAATCAGATATATGAGACCATTGCGGATGCCCTCGGTGTGACACTTCATCCATATCATGTGTCTTCGGATTATCTTGCCTCGGTGGGAGAGAAATACGATCTTACAGGCTCCCTGACAGGAGATAAATCCAATTCGGTAGTATTTGACAACAGTAAGCTTAAATCTGTCGTACCTGATATGCGGACGGAGGTGCCCTTCCATAAGGGAGTGAGGATCGCCCTTGACTATATACTTTCTCATCCGGAATGTCAGGTCGAAGATCCTGAATTCGATGAATGGTGCGATAAAGTTATCGTTGCTTTGGAGAATTCAAAAAATGCGGTCAGATGACCGCATTTTTTTCTTGCTGATATATAAGATAATTGATGAACTGTTGAGCCGTTCTGCCTGAGATTCCGCCGTGTGACATCTCCCAGCGTACAGCCTCTTTCCTAAGTGTCTCTTCATCCATATCGATGCCTGCTCTCTTAGCCAATTCGATGACAATGCGTTCATACTCCTTAGGCATGGGCTTTGAGTAGCCAATGGTGATACCGAACCGGCTGACTAAGGACAGCTTCTCTTCGACGGTATCGGAATGGTGTATATCCTCCTGATTGGTGTGATCATCCTTATCGTTCCATGTCTCCTTGATGAGATGTCGTCTGTTGGATGTTGCATATATGAGTATATTGTCAGGTCTGGTCTCCACACTTCCCTCAATGACCGCCTTCAGATACTTGTATTCGATCTCATCCTCCTCGAATGAAAGGTCATCCATATATATTATGAACTTATAATTCCTGTTCTTGATGGTGGATATGATAGCCTGAAGATGCTTGAACTGATGCTTGTATATCTCGACCATTCTAAGCCCGCTGTCATAATACTTGTTGACAATGGCCTTGATACTCGTCGACTTGCCCGTTCCGCTGTCACCGAATAGCAGTACATTGTTGGCCTTGCTTCCGCGAACGAAGGCCTCGGTATTCTCTACAAGCTTCTGCTTCTGCAGCTCATATCCGATAAGGTCATCAAGAGTGACCACATCCATATTGTTGATGGCGACAAAATCAATGCCGCCTGCGGCATTCTCTTCGACTCTGAATGCTTTATTCAAGCCGAACTGTCCTACTCCGTAATCACGATAGAAGTCCGTGACTGCTGTATAGAACTCCTCATCATCCGCCGCTTCCTCAAGCTTCCTTGAGAGTGCCTGTACCTTCTCACTCACATTCCAGTTGTATATCTTCTTATTCTTCTTCACTGCCTGATAGTCGTTAAGAACAGAGAAGCAGTTGACACCGAGTTCATTCTCTATGCCGGAGAAATCATAGAAGAAAAGTCTTCTGATCCCGGCAAAATCCTCTTTGACTATGGATGTGACAGTTCCCTCTCTTATGACACTTTTCTCACAGACAAGAGAGAAGGGGTTCTCGCTCATCATAAGAAAAAAGGCGATATAGTTGTGCCAGAGATTATTATCAAATCCATAGTCGGTAGCTAATACAAGCAGCCTCTTAAGCTGCACCTTAATATCCTTAATGACCTTGGATTTATTGTATTCTCCTGTATCAACAAGCTCAAAGATGTCTCCCAGTCTGCTTAAGATACTGTCACTATCAAGGCTTCCGTACATGAATAATTCCGAGATCTCTCTGTACATATCCGATATTCTCCTTTGCGTATCTCTTTTTACAGTCCTATTGTAACACAGCCGGAGGCTTATTTCTGCATTTTTAGAAAATACTTCCGGCACCAAGAGCCTGCAAGGCTCTTTTTTTCTGCTGCAAATTAGCTTATAGTCGCTGATGTATTATATGTATTTGCTTTATCCGATGATGCATTGTTGGGTGTAATATTGTGGAATGCTTTTCCTATTCTGGATATTTTGGGTGCACGACTCTTAATGAAGGAAAAACTCGTTGCCAAGCAGTATCTGATCCTTGCAATGCTGATAGTTGGTGCGGTACTTGTCGGCATATCAAATAACATGTGATCAAAGGCCTCAGCAGCTTTGTATTGAATGGAATTATACACACCAAAATCGTGAATTTGGGGTAAATAAAAACGCCGAAAAGCTCATGAATACTGGACTTTTCGACATTTAACCAAAGAGCGATAGACGGGGCTCGAACCCGCG
>DGII01000070.1:14808-14981 GCA_002393095.1 Lachnospiraceae bacterium UBA3826
TTACCAACTACGCCACTATCGCATTAAGTCAGTTGTTGTCACAACCGACTTAGTTATATTACTACAGGCATCTGTCTTTGTCAACAACTATTTTTATATGTCTTCCTTGTAATGGAAACCGACAAAAAGTATAATACAATCGTATGAGGATAGTGTCAAATGACGTATGAAAA
>DGII01000083.1 GCA_002393095.1 Lachnospiraceae bacterium UBA3826
CTTATCTCATGGCTCATATTGGCAAGGAAGTCCGACTTAAGCCTCGATGCCTTCATAAGCTCATATTCATGATCCTTAAGCTTATTGATCATTCCTGCGGTATTATCAGCCAACGCACCTATCTCATTATCATCGAAGGCAAATTCCTTTATATCCTCGGCAACCATGCGCGAGCCGCTGTTTTTGAATTCATCTATCTTATCCGAAAGGAATTCGATCTTTTTAATATACTTTATATTGATGAACAGAAGCATGAGGCTTGTTATGACGATCATGACCGCCGCAAGGATGAGGCAAAGCCTTATGGCACTTGCGAAGATCTTCTTGTTCACATCTGCCACCGATATCTCGGCAGCCACAAGTCCAAGCTTCTTACCGTTCACAATAAGCGGAACATAACTTGAATATGTATGCCCCCATGCGTTGTTCCATTCAAGTATCTCATCATCATATTTGATGCCCGTCTCCCATGTACGCCACAGAAGCTCATAGGTATCGGGATCATTATAATAGGTGTCTCCCATATACAGATAACCCGGATGCTCCTTATCGGGGATACGTTCTCCGTCTATCATATATACGACATTATGCGTCTTGTCATCGGGAACAAGAAAGTAGGTATAGGGAAGGTTGAAGGATATCCTTGCCTGCTCGAAGGTAAGCAGCCAGTACTCGTGATAATAGGTATAGAATAAGAGCTTAAGCTCATCGGTCATATCCTGAGGTCTTATATCGATCATAAAAGCCTTGTCGGGATATTCCTTCTTAAAAGCCGCAAGAAACTCACCATAAGCCGAATTGAACTCATGCAGATCAGACGGAATACGGAGCTTGTCATAATTCTCCATATAATATTCCGTGTATGATGCGAATATATCCTCTTCGTTATGCAACATTCCTGCCAGATCGTCCGCCACATTGGAGGTCGTCTGTCTGTATACGCTTCTGTATTGCCTGACCTGTAGTATATATGTACTGATAGCTGCTACAACAATGGTTATGATTGCAAAACCGGTGGCGATCATAGCCACCTGCTTCAATAGTCCGTTACCACTCTTCATGTACAGAATTAATACCGCTCTCTTCCCTTTATCTATCTGTTGCTCTCAAAGTCCTCAACAGCCTGAACGATAAGCTTCTTAGTGCCTTCTTCACCTAAAAGGGAACTGTTGATACACAGATCATAGCTGTCGGCACGTCCCCATTTCTTGGATGAATAATAGTTATAGTAGCTTTGGCGCTGCTTATCCTTCTTATTCATCATATCCTTTGCCTTTTGTTCGTTAAGGTCGTACTTTTTCATAATTCGGTCAAGCTTATGCTTCTCGTCGCCATATATGAAGAGGTCAATGACATCCTCTCTCTCCGAAAGTGCATAATCGGCGCATCTTCCGACGATTACGCAAGGACCTTCATCGGCTATCTTCTTGATTGTATCGAATTGCGCAAGGAATATCTTATGGCTTATGGGCATATCAACAAAAGAAGAGGCATTATAGCCAAAAGAATAGGTATCCATGACAAGATTATAGAGAAATGAGCTTGTCGGCCGCTCGTCATGCACCTCTATCATCTCTTCGCAGAAACCGCTCTCTTTAGCGGCTCTGGTTATCAGATCCTTATCATAAAAGGGGATATCATAGTGTTCTGCAACAAGCTTACCGATCTCACGACCGCCGGAACCGAACTGTCTTCCTATAGTGATTATAGTATTCATATTCTACACTATACCTCCGTATCAAGTGGCTTATATATGATATTTTAACATATTTTCAGACAGTTTTCAAAATTGTATTATCGTTTATTATCCTTTCCATATACGAGGGTATGGGTGCAACGGTCTCTATATACTCACCGCTCCTTGGATGTATGAAGCCTAACCTGTAGGCATGAAGAGTCTGACCTGCAGTATCATATCTCTTAAGATTCACAGGCACACTTCGCCCTCTGTTATACACATCATCTCCAAGCAACGGATAGCCTATAGCCTCCATATGAACCCTTATCTGATGCGTACGTCCGGTTCTTAAGCGGCACTCGATGTAGGTACAGTCTCTTAACTGCTCAAGGATCGATACATGCGTCTGCGCACTCTTGCCTGAGGGTGATTCGATACTCATCCTCTTCCTGTCGTTAGGGTGTCTTCCTATGGCTGCATCTATCAGGAATCCGTTCTCGTCAAAGGTAATAATTCTGCCTTTGGCACCTGCGCTTTCCTTCGTAAGCGCAGTGAGGTCGCCCAGTGCAATGGCTCTGTATGTCCTGTTAAGGCTGTGTTCCTTAAGCTGCATGGCGATAGCTGTGTGCGCGGCATCATTTTTACAGGCGATAATAGAGCCTGAGGTATCCTTATCTATCCTGTGAACTATACCGGGACGGAGTATACCGTTGATACCCGATAAAGTACCCTTGCAGTGGTACAGAAGTGCATTGACCAGGGTTCCGCTCATATGACCGGCCGCGGGATGAACCACCATTCCCTTAGGCTTATTGACTACAATGACATCATCATCCTCATAGAGAATATCAAGAGGGATATCCTCCGGAGCTATCTCACATTCGGATGCATCGGGCATGGTAAGTCGTATCGTGTCATTTTCCTTAAGGGCATAGGAGGCTTTGGCAGCTTTGTCATTGACAAATACCTCACCGTTATCTATAAGTCTGCGGATATACGAACGAGACACTGCCGGTTCCAACATCTCCGACAGTGCCTTGTCCAGTCTTATCCCATCATATTCTTCATCTGTCTTTAGTATATATTCGTTCATACAGTGTCCGATTTGACCCTCTTAAGGCTTAGGAATTTAAGATCCTCCTCCTTATATACGAAGAGGATTCCTATAATCAATACAAAGCATGCTACGGTCACATATATATCCGCTACGTTAAATATCGGGAAATTGATAAGTACAAAATAGAAGAAATCAACAACGTATTCCGTGCTCACCCTGTCTATCATATTGCCAACGGCACCAGCGCCTATAAGTAAAAGGCATATCTCAAGCAGTACAAAGCGAGAGCCCTTCGGCAATCTTATAAGGGCATAAAATACGAATAATATCATGACAATAGCAACTGCAAGGAAAAAATACTTCATATTCTGCATAATGCCGAAGGCCGCTCCCCTGTTCTCAAGGTAGCTAAGCTCGAATATACCGTCTATTAATACAAAAGGCTTTTTATCCTTTAGGAACAATACGGCAAGGTACTTGGTATATCTGTCAAGAGCAATAAGCCATGCCATTATAAGGATATCTGCTATGATATTAATTATGCCGCGCTTCTGTGGTGTTGTATTCTCATTCGATGTCATCTGTGTATTCAATCTCCTTAAGTGCCGCTCTCATCTCATCCTCGGTTACGCTTCTGTCTATGACAGCCTTGCCGATCTTCTTAAGCAATATGAATTTAAGACCCGTATTGTCCTGCTTCTTATCCTTAGTGACAGTCTCTATTATCTTATCAATATCTATATTATCAACTGTTATCGGGAGATTGAAGGGTACGAGCATATCCCTTAGCTCCAGATATTCCTCCATGCTTATCATCTCCTTTTTATAGGATATATAAGCAGCGGCAACCATTCCGAGCGCTACGCATTCACCGTGCAGAAGCACACCCATCCTGTCAGACTCTATCGCATGACCGAGAGTATGTCCGAAGTTAAGCAATGCCCTTTCACCTGTCTCTAAGGGGTCCTTCTCAACAACCATCCTCTTGATATTGACCGATCTGTACAGCATCTCTTCAAGAGTATCGGGCTCTCTGTCACATATCTCGTACATTGATTCAATGAGCCATTCATAGAAGTGCTCATCCTTAATGATACCATGCTTCATAGCTTCGGCAAAGCCGTTATAGAATTGTCTGTCATCAAGCGTAGCTAACGTAGCCGTATTCATATATACTAGATCGGGAAAATAGAATGCCCCAAGTACATTTTTGACACCCTTGTAATCCACTCCCGTCTTACCGCCCACGCTGGAATCGCTCATAGCCAAGAGCGATGTGGGAACCTGAACGAATACGATGCCTCTGTGGTATTGGCTTGCGGCAAAGCCGGCCATATCTCCGGTCACGCCGCCTCCGAGTGCAAGGCATATATCCGAACGCTTGAAGCTCTTTTCGACCATAATATCAAGGATCGAATCAACTGTCTCCTTGGTCTTGGACTCCTCTCCTGCCTTAAAGCTGTATTCGATACAATCAATATCGCATTTTGCAAGTACCGATCTAAGCTCATTCATATATATGGGCGACACATTATCATCGGATACTATCATGCACTTTCTGCCCGACAGCTTTAGACGGTCAATCTCTGCCGCCAATTCGTCGAAGCCTTTTGTTATTACAACGTCATAGTCTTTCTTAAGGGGTGTCTTAACTGTTATCCTTTTCATGATCAATCTACCATTATCATATAATAAAAATCCTATCCGGTCTTTATACCGGATAGGAAGAACCTTGCTTTATGGAGTATCAAAAGAACCATTCAGTATTGCCGGAAAATCACCAGATATATCAACGCTTGGAGGAGTTATGATGAAGATATAATGTGATATCTTCTGAAGGTTGCCATTGATGGCATATGTAGCACCGGATGTAAAATCTATAACTCTCTGTGCTATATCACCGTCAAGCCCCTCCATATTGAGTACAACAGTCCTGTTGCTGAGAAGCGTATCGGCAATCTCTCTGGAATCATCTACGGTCGTAGGCTTGATTACACAGACCTCCATGCCGTTGTTAAGTTTCTTGTTCCTTCCCTGACCGGGACGGCTCATAGGCTTTCTTAAAGGCTCATCTGCCTGATTATCATTCTTCGAAGTATTCTTGACAGGCTCCTCCGGTGTATCCTCATTATCAAGGTACTCTCCGTCATCATATCCGTCATCCTCGCCGAGCTTGAGTCCGCCAAGGATTGAATCCATAAAACTCATATTCTAAATCTCCTTAATTAATTTACCCGATGGCGTAATTACGTTCTCCGAATATTCCGGTACCGACCCTTACATGACTTGCGCCTTCTTCTACGGCGACCTCGTAGTCTCCGGTCATACCCATGGATAATACACCCATAGTGATATTATCAATGTTTTTGCTCGTTATGTCAACAGATAATTGCTTCAAGCGCTTAAAATATATCCTGTTTTCCTCAGGATCGTCGGTATAGGGCGCTATGGCCATCAGTCCGCTTATCTTAATACCGTCCAAAGGTGCGATGTCCCTTATCAAAGCTTCGCAGGCATCAAAGCTTACACCGAATTTGCTCTCTTCATTGGCAACATTGACTTCGATCAGAATGGGAATCACCCTGCCTGCCTTAAGCGCATGCTTGCTTATCTCCGTGGCAAGTTTTAGAGAGTCCACACTGTGTATCATGCAAACCTTATCTGAAATATACTTGACCTTATTGGTCTGCAGATGTCCTATCATATGCCACCTTATATCACCGGGAAGCTTATCATATTTATCAAGGATCTCCTGAACCTTATTCTCGCCAAAATCCCTGATACCTGCATCATAGGCTTCTTTAAGCATATCTACGGGCTTGGTCTTGCTTACTGCTATAAGCGTAATGTCGCCCGGGTCGCGCCCCGCTCTTTCTGCGGCCTTGATTATGTTATTCCTTACCTTTTCGATATTATCCTTAATCATATATGAATTCATCCGTTTCCACGCTGTTAGCGTCCAGTGCAATGTAGTCATAGGCCACAAGTCCGTAATCCGTATTGGACTTGATTATCGAGTATTCATCATTCTGGTTAAGTACCTGTATCTGCTTGAAATCCGCATAACCCTTATTGATATTGTATACACCGGTCAGCTCAGCCACCTTGGATATGGTATAGTCGCTTACCGAGTCGGGCTTGATTATCCTGTCGCCTATCCTTAACACATCATCATCTATGTAGTACTCACCGTTATTCAGACTGTATATGGTTACCGGAACGGTCTCCACGCTCTTGCTTCCGTCCTCGGCATATACCTCTCTTAAGACCACGTCGGAATTATTGTTACCGCCCTTAGTGACATAGTCTTCGGGGATCAGGAAGAATTCCTTCGTTATAATGGAAGAATTGGGAACCTTAAGACCGGATTCAACATCGGTGATAAGCTCCACGTCTATGAATCTGTCGGTACAAAAGCTTACCATCGAATTAGTGAAGAAAAGCTGTATGTAGGTCTTGCCGTCCTTACCCTCTATCATCTCTACTCTTCCCCACGATTCATAGCGATTCTTAAGGAATCTTACCTTGACGTATTCTTCCGCCAGAAGCTCCTCAGCCCTTTTTCGCTCCACGGGAATAATTATGGACCAGTTCTCGTTGTCCGAGAGCTTATACAGTGTATCGCCGGTGGAGACAAGCTCGTTATTGATAAGCTGCGTCTTCTCGTAATTCTCTTTCTTGAACCACTCTTCATCAACGTCCGCGGAATTATAGCCCTCATAGCCGTCGATTGAATATATCACGATACCGGACTCAGGACTCCTGCAGAAATTAATAAGTCCCGCACTGCCGGAATTCTCCAGATTCTCCAGACTTTGCAGGAGATTGTTATTGGCGAATTTCATGACAGAGCCCTCGATGGCGTATTTGAAATCATATGCCGTCTGGAAATTGCGGCTGTCAAAGGAGGTGGAAAAATCCACTATATCATTCTTAATCTCGGATATATCCGAATCACTTAACACCGCTACTCCATCGGTGGCCTCCTTGTTCATAAGATCCTGTAGCTGACCTGTCTCATCAACGGAGCATACCACGCCGCCGGAGCCGACCTTCTCGCCCTCCTTGGCGTAATAATTGACATATCCGGAGTATTCGCTTGTAACGATTATCTCATCGCGTAATGCTATACCCTCGTATACATTGGAGATTGACAACGAGCCGGCCTTGACTTCGTAGCCGACTATATGCTTGGAGGTGAAGTACATAAAGCTGCAGATCACGATATAGACCATGATCACCAAGAAGCATATGATACCTATATTGATATTAAGGGGTTTGCGATACGCTCTGATATTATCCTGACTCAAAGACTTATCTCCAATCCAAACTAAAGCCCCGGAATAAGAGCATTCCGAGGCTCATAACCGCTTATTGGCAATTATCAAAGAGCAACAATAACATACTCTTTGAGACTTTCACTTATCTCAGCGGAATCAATAGATGCGCTTATAACGATCTTTATGTTGAACTTTTCGCTTATGGTCTTAAGCTTGCCGACAACCTCCTCAAAGCCTTCCTTGTCAAGTCTGGCGATCTTCATGATCCCGTCTATATACATCTGCTCGATGTCATGATCCTGTGAAATGATACCATATATAAAACCGATAAATTCGGACTTATTCTCAAAATCGTATTCCGAAACATTGATCAAACGAACTCTGTTATTGAGCTCGAACATATGCTTGGTGCTCCTGTCCAAAAAGACAATATTACCGGAAGCTTCTTTTATCTCTTCATTGACCTTGTCCAACAGGTGCTTAGTCTTGCCCTTACCTTCTGAGCCTACGATTAATTGTATCATTGGGGTGTCCTCCTTAATAAGCAGAGAGTCTGCCTTTATTAATCAGATTATACAAAAATATTAAGCAAAATACAATATGTTTTACCTTATTTCTCTAAGTATATCAGCCATCTCCTCATTGACCACGGCTCTGGTGCTTGCCCTGAGTATAACGGCGATATACGGATTGCCTGAGGTGTCCTTGACTATAAGGATAAGGCAATTACCGGCAGCCGAAGTGGTTCCCGTCTTGCCTCCTATGACTGTTACGTTGCTCGGTGCCGAATAATCTCCTCTTAAGAACAGGTTGGTATTCTTAAAGCTCATGGTCTTCTCGTTGCCCTGAGCGTCGTTATATACAGTCTCATAATCCGTCATATGTATGATCTCATTAAAAAGCTCGTACTTGACAGCTTCATTCATCATAAGATACAGATCGTAGGCTGTAGTATAGTGGTCATTATCCGACAGACCGTGTGGATTGACGAAATGTGAATTGGTCGCGCCTATGGCAATAGCCTCTTTATTCATAAGCTCCACGAAGGATTCCACATCTCCTCCGACATGCTCCGCAATGGCTATGGCAACGTCATTGGCAGAATTAATAAGTAATGCATGCAGGGCTTGATTCATGGTGAGCTGGTCACCGGCCTTAAGCCCTATTCTCGTGGCATCGGAGGATATATTGGTCACGTTCTCGCTGCATGTAATCACATCCTCGGTGTTGCCGTATTTGATGGCGACCAGGGCGGTCATTATCTTGGTAAGCGATGCGGGAGCAAGTCTTTCGTGAACGTCCTTGGCATAGAGAACTCTCTTGCCGTTGATGTCGAATATACCAGCGGCGGAAGACTCCTCAACCTCGGCACCCGATGTGCCCTCCACGTCCGAATCCGTAACGGCCAGATCATAAGCAAAGCCGTCAGCGAAATTATTCATCCTGTCGGTCGATACAATGGAGTTGGCGGATACATACTCAAGAGGAAGAGTCGATCTGCCGCATCCGGTAAGCACCGAAGATACGCAATATATAGTTAATAAGATCAGAGTTTTTCTTCTTTTCATAAAAAGCTACTTATACATCTCTCTCCATTCCATATCACCGCGGTCGAGAGATTTGATCAAAAGCTCGGCACTTGCAAGGTTGGTCGCAAGCGGAATATTGTGAATATCACACAGTCTGAATATATTGCCCACATCGGGTTCGTGGGATTTGGGCGTAAGAGGATCTCTTAAGAAGATGACTAAATCTATCTGATTATGCTCAATCTGAGCACCTATCTGCTGTTCTCCGCCCAGATGCCCTGCCAGGAACTTATGAATATTAAGATTGGTCACTTCCTCAATGAGTCGCCCTGTTGTTCCTGTAGCGTACAGATCGTTCTTGCTTAAGATGCCTCTGTAAGCGATACAGAAATTCTGCATCAGCTTCTTTTTGTTATCATGTGCGATCAATGCGATATTCATCTGACTGTGTTCCTCCTGTATTACATTTCCGTAGATAGTTTTTTGCGTTTGTCACCCTGCAGACCTATATTAAGGACGACTCCTATGCCAAGATACAGACTCACAAGCGATGTCAGTCCATAGCTTACAAAAGGCAGTGGGATACCTGTATTCGGTAAAAGCCCGGTAGTAACCGCTATGTTCATAAAGCCCTGTATAGTAATAAGTCCGGCCATGGCATCGGCGATTATGGCACCGGAGAGTGTGGTGGAATAATGAGCTATCCTCATACACTCTATAGCGATCAAAAGCAGTAACAGGATAACTGCCACGGCTCCTATAAAGCCCAGTTCCTCTCCCACTATGGCATAGATAAAGTCTGTCTGCGGTTCGGATATAAAGTTACCGTTTTTAACGGAAGCGATAACGTTATTGTTAAGCCCCTTACCGTGCAGCATACCTGAGGATATCGCCGTAATGGAATTCTGCTGCTGGTATACCAGATCCGGGTACTTCTCAGGATAAAGCCATGCAACGATTCGCTTAACCTGATAGCCTTTAAGGATAGTCTGGTCTTCCTGCAATATGATACTGAAAAAGACTACTCCCAAAGGTATCAGAGTGCCCAATACGATCAATACGGTCCTGTATTCCAATCCACCCACGAAAAGCATTATGGAGAAAGTCACCATGATCATTATGGTGGTGGAAAGGTCGGGCTCACTGTACACCAAAGCCATGGGAATTATAACAAGTACAAGCAGAACACCTATCATCTTGAAGGTGTTAAGCCTCTCCCTGTATTTCATAATAAACTGTGAAAAGAACAAAATCAATAATATCTTGGACAACTCGGAGGGCTGGAACTGGAATCCGATATTTAACCATCTCTTGGATTCGTTGACAGTTGTACCGAACAATAGCACTGCCACCAAAAGCACAAGGTTGAATATATATATTATCCACTTTATATGTGCATACAGCTTATAATCGATTATGGATACTATGATCATGATGATCATGCCCACAAGTATTCCGTATAGCTGCCTTGTCTGTACGGATTCGCGGGCACTTCCTATGGCAAAATATCCGATAAAGGACAGTGCGATAACGAATATTATCAGTTTAAAGTTATAATTTCTCAGTCTATATTGTCGTAACATTTTCCATTGCTTCGGGGCTTATTATATCACTCACAAGCTCACCGTCTTTATTATATATGATACAGGGTACACTCTTACGCTTATCGAAAAAGCCCTTGCCTCCGCTCTGTGTATAGCTTAGGACACCTATCTTGCATATGTGCGGATTCATCCTGACAGCGGTGATAAAATGTCCGTCGTTATTGTCAAGACCTGCGTAGGCATCGCCGGCAAGCTCTCCGAGTATGATTATATCCTTGGTGGCAGCCACCACGCCTCCCTCGTGCACGTTACCCATAACGACTAAGGAGCCTTCACTTTCCACGACCTCACCGTTACCTACATCTCCGCGATAGAATCTGCCGTTATTCTCTTCTCTCTGAAGCTCCACACGCTTTAGGGCCTTGATGAACTTCCTGTTGGTCTCCTCGTTCTTGCCTACAAGACATATGATATTAAGATCTGAGTGCTCATCGATGGTCTGAATGAGCTTCTTCTCTTCATCTATTGTAAGCATCCGTCCTTCGATGGAAAGAGCCAATGCTGCATCCCTGAAAAATTTCCTGGATTCTTCGAATTTCTCCGCTATCTCATTAAGGATATCATCAAAGGGCTCATCCTCTTCAAGATGCAGTGCTATTCCGCCTTTATAGCTTTTGATAACAACCATATTCTTCTCCTTAATCAATCTCCGCCGGATATCTCGGCATCGGGAATCTCAGCGGTTCCCGTAACGATCTCATCCTCATCCTCAAGATGGAAATAATACTTGTATATATCTCTTGTAAGGTTGGCTGCAAATTCCGAGGTATAACCGAAGGCAATACGTGTGGCGATGGCCACTTCGGGATTCTCATAGGGCGCATAGCTTACAAAAAGCGCATGGTTGGCTCTGTTACGGCTCTCCTGTGCAGTTCCCGTCTTGCCCGCAACATTGACACCAAGATTATTATAGTACGATTTCTGCATGACAACCCTTCTCATGCCGGTGTGGATGGCGTTCCAGTATGCGCTGGGAAGATCCACGGTATTACGCAGCTTGGGTGAATATTCCTTGATGGAATTGCCGTTAAGGTCAGTAACCTTGTTAAGCAGAGTCAGGTCGTAGCAGGTACCGTTATTGGCAACAGTCATCACGTATCTGGCAAGACCTATGGTCGTGAAGTTATTGGTACCCTGACCTATGGCAGAGAGAACGGGGTATTCGTCGGAAGCCTCCGGTGCTGATTCCTCTATCTCCACACCCGTCTTATCCGTCAGACCGAACATATCAGCATATTTTCTGAGCTTCTCAAGACCAAGCTCCTCATCATATACACCGTTATCATCCAAAGAGAGCTTATAGCCCACCTCATAGAAGAAGCTGTTGCAGGAATGCTCGATACCGCCGACCACATTCAGGCTTCCGTGTCCGCCGGGATATATCCAACATCTGTAGGTCTCGTTCTCGAATCGGTCAAAATAACCCCGACAGGTTATGCTCGACGCTGTATTGATGACACCCTCTTCGAGTCCTGCGGTAGCAGATACCATCTTGAATGTCGAACCGGGAGCGGTACGCTGCTGGGTGGCATAATTCCACAGAGGTCTCGACAGATCGCTCTGTAGCTTCGAATAATAATCGGAGTCTATGGAATTGGCCAGTCTGTTATTGTCATAGCTTGGATATGTTACTAACGCAAGCACATTACCGGACATATCAGTTATCACCGAGGAAGCCGAATAAGGATCGAGGGCAAGCTGTCCGGGAGTGATATACAGGTTTTGTATAAGATAGAGCATGAAGCTGTATGAGGACATCACATTATTGTAGAACTTATCCTTCTCCTGGGCGGTTATGGATATCGCGTCCTGCTCAAGCAAGGTGGCAATTATCTGATATCCTGTTATCTCGTCATTGCGTATCATGTACTTGTACATTCGCTTGGAGAAGGATACACTTTTACTCAAACGCTCGATAGTATAATCGCATAGACTGTTAAAAACCTCGGCAGAGTCGGCATACTGACTGTCAAGATTGATCCTGGTCACATCAATACAGTTCTCTGCTATAAGATATCTTAAGTAATCTCCGAGACCTATGGTCTCTTCCACTCTCCAAGCAAGATAGGTATCATCCTTCTTATCTATCTCCGAATCCTTGATGACACCGTTTTCCGTGAGCATGGACACAATGAAGCTTTCATATACCTGATATTCATTCGGCAGGTCCTTATAGGGCGTATTGGTATCGTTAAGCTCTTCTCTTAATTCATTAAAAACCCTTTCCTGCTTATCCAAAAACGCAGCATATATCTGTCTCTCGTTCTCCTTGGCATCCTTGGCCGATAAGTGGGACAGATCGATTATACTGTTATTAAAAAGAGCATAGTATACATCGGTTATCGGTATGATATACTTACTTGCGGCGGTTCCCTCAGGAGGATTGTACTCCTTGACATTCTGGATCTTGGAGACAAGGATACCTGCAAGCTTCTGTTCGAGGATATTGTACACCGCCATCTGCAGATCCCTGTCGATAGTCAGATATACATCATTACCGGCCTGCGGATCTACAAGCTTCTTACTCTCTATAACCTTACCCAGATTATCGACATATACGGTCTCACTGCCCTTGACACCCTGAAGATAGGTCTCCATGGTCTTCTCTATACCGGCCTTGCCCACCATATCAGTAAGTATATAGTCATTACGGGGCTTTACGGTATCACCGAGCATATTACCGCTGTCCATATCGTTATACTGACTTATCTCTTCTTCCGAGATCTTGCCCGTGTAACCGATTATCTGGGAGAAATATACGCTGTCATTATACTTCCTGATATTATCCTCTTCGATGGCGATGCCTAAGAGAACATCGCTGTTCTCCATAAGAGTCGCTACGGTCTTCTCGCATACATCAGTGGCGATGACCGTGGGAATGAACTTCTGATAGCTGTTAAGGCTCATGGCGTAGCGTATATTGACAAGCTTAAGTATCTCTCTCTTGGTATAGCCCTTGCCTATAACAAAGCTGTCTCTTGGATTCTCAGGATCTAAAGATTCTCCTATACCGAATTTATTGTAGCCGCACAGATAATTAATGACATCCTCGGCGCTTGAGGTCTCTTCCTCATATTTAAGGTCGCCTATCACCTTGTGACCGTATATATCGGCAAGGAATCTTAACAGCTTTGTATCCGATACGGTGAATTCGTATTCATTGTCTTCGTTCAGTACTATACTCAGATCTCCGATGGTTCTGTCACCGTTACGCTCCACTATGCGTATAGTCTTCATAAGCGTATCGTTAAGAGACGCATTACGGCCCTTGCCCGATTCATATACATCCTCCATGGTGACATTGTAGGCAAGCTCATTATAGGCAAGAAGATTGCCGTTACGGTCGAATATCTTGCCCCTTGTGCTTCCGATGGTTCTCTCCTTCTGAATGCTTAAGGTAAAATTATCCAAAGCATCCTGTCCTCTTACTATCTGAAGGATGAATATCCTGACAATGAGCACGATAGCTATCATCAGAATGACTATACCGATCACCAGAGTTCTGCCTGATGAGGAATTTATGAAGTTGTCCTTGATCCTTCTATTCAACTGTCTCTTCTGCCTTCTGTTCGTGGTATTGTATTCTGCCTATGACATATTTGATCAGAGGAAAATAGAATATTGCGATTATTGTCGTATATATAACCTCAGGCAGAATTATTTTAGTCAGATAAAAAACGTAATTAAAATCCCCTCTGAAGAAAAACATAAGTATATAGCATGCATGTCCGAAAGCAAGATCGCTTCCCATTATAAGCGCCAAGGGCAGCTTGAAATCTCCGGGAAAAAGAACCTTACGGAATATACCGTTAAGATAGCCTGCAAGCATATATAAAAGCGCATATAATCCGAGTATCCTTCCGAAGAAGATATCAACTACAAGTCCGCCCAAAAATCCCGATATCATTCCGAAGCGTCTGCCTAACAGAAGCCCTGTCGCAGATACGGTGATAAGTAAAAGATTAGGTGTGATATCTCCTATGGTGAACTGCGACAACAGGGTGGATTGCAGTAAAAAGCTTATGAACATGAAGATGAAAGTAACCAGTACATACATCGAATCAATCTCCGTAAAGGTCGGGAACATTTTTAAGCTCGGTTATCACTAAAACCTCCTCCAAATGCCTGAAATCAACCACCGGTATGAGCGTTCCGGATTTGGTCAGGTTATTGGAGTCGGTATTGATGGAATCGATATATCCTATCAGTATCCCCTGCAAGTATTTATCGCTTATATTGGATGTCACGACCTTGTCTCCGACACCCACCAGATTATCCGGATCTGCCAACTGACTGTATTCTATAACGCCGATATCCATAAGCTTAAGACTACCCGTAACTATAAGATTGTCTCCGGTGGAAAGTGTCATTCCGCTGGTATTGGAGTTGTCGGATATAATGGATATAACCTTGGCATAATTAGGACCTACATCAGTTACGCGACCGACAAGTCCGCTTCCGGCGATAACATTGCAGTCCACGCTTACACCATCGTTGGTTCCCTTATCTATAATAAAGCCCGAATACCAGTTACCGGAGTCTCTGGCTATTATCCGCGCGCCTATCTTGTCATACTGTTCGTATTCCGCATCAAGCTCATACAGTTCACGGAGCTTGGTAAGCTCATATTTATCCTGCTGTAAGATAGTATTGTCCCTTGTCAGTTCCTCTATCTGCTTCTTAAGCTCTTCATTCTCTTCGATCACCTGATTAAGCGTCTTAAGGTTCTCGGCTCTGTTGATCAAAGAGGTGCCCACAGCATTTAGTCCCTTCTGAAAAGGGACCAATACATATCCGCTCAGGGTATTAAGCGGCGTAGACAATATATTGGTGGAAAATGACAGGATCATCAAAACCACACATACCATTGAGAGGATAAGCAGGATATATCTGTTGGGAATATTGATCCGCTCTCTCTTTCTCTTGACCAAAGGGCTCATCTTCCGCTCATTCCTTCGATGTAAAATGCAAGTGAACGATACTTCTCTTCATTGATAACCTTGGCTATTCCCATGATCACGCTGTCAATGGGGTCCTCACTGGTGTTGACCTTAAGCCCCGTTGCCTCGGATAAAAGGGGCGCAAGATTATATATCTGCGATGCACCGCCTGTAAGATACAGACCGTTTCTGTATATATCAGCGCCAAGCTCCGGCGGAGTCCTCTCAAGGACCATCTTGACATTGTCAATGATCTGTGAGAAGGAATCTCTTAAGTTGGCATCAAGTATCTCCGGAGGTATCTCTCTCTCTATGGGCAGACCGCTTACGATATCGCGTCCGTAGCATACAACATTTTGCCCTGATTTGATCAGAGAGCTCATGCTTATCTTGATCTTTTCGGCGGTCTTCTCTCCGATAAGCAGGTTGAATTCCTTACGCACGGTATTCCTTATATCTTCGTCAAATTGCTTGCCGGCGACCTTAAGGATACGGCTTAAAACTATACCTCCGAGGGAGAGAATGGATATCTCGGTCGTGGAGTAGCCAACGTTTACTATAAGCACACCCTGAGAGTTCTTAACGTCTATATCAAGGCCCAGTCCGTCGGCAACAGCCTTCTCCACTACGTGGATCTTATGTGCTTTAATACCCGCATCCTCTACAAGATCATAGAAGGCTCTCTTCTCCACATCCGTAACATCCGTAGGCACGGCTATGACATAATCCGCCGGCTTTAATCCGCCCTTAGACAGATCCGTGATGAAGAGCTTAAGCAGAGTCTCCATATTACTTATATCGGCTATCACACCATTGATAACGGGAAAGCTTGCCACAATGCTTGCCGGAGCCTTCTCATACATATCAAAAGCGGAATCTCCGTATGCAAGAAGTACATTGCCGTTCTCTATGGCGATCATATTCTTCTCCATAAAGATACTGTTGTCTATTTGATTATAGATCCTGATATTGCTGGTACCTATGTCGATACCGAAGTAGTTATTTGCCATTTTCACGGCTCCTCTCTTATTTTTCTGTATTCAAAACTTCCTGATATGCCTTCATTATACCGAACTTGCCGTGAGCCCACGTAAGTCCGCCCTGAAAATACACGGCGTAGGGTTCCTTAATGGGGCCGTCGGCAGACAGCTCAATGCTCGAACCCGATATGAATGCTCCCGCTGCCATTATGACAGGAGAATCATAGCCCGGCATATCCCACGGTTCGGGAGTTACGAAGCCGTCAACAGGAGCTGCGGACTGTATGCCCTTGCAGAAGGCTATGACCTTCTTCGGACTTTTAAGAGTCACTGCCTGTATTATATCATGTCTGCTATCGGTTGCGTCAGGCACAACATCAAAGCCCGCATCCTTGAAAAGAGCCGCAGCAAATATCGCACTCTTAAGAGCGCTTGCCGTAACCGTAGGTGATAAGAACAAGCCCTGATAGAAGCTTCTTAACACCTCTAAGGACGCACCGACCTCTTTGCCAAGACCGGGACTTGTAAGTCTGACAGCGGCATTCTCTATGAAGGGCTTCCTTCCTACAATATAACCTCCTATGGGAGCCAGTCCGCCGCCTGGATTCTTGATAAGAGAACCCACCGCCATATCCGCGCCGACCTCTGTAGGTTCAATAGTCTCCGTGAACTCTCCGTAGCAGTTATCCACCATACATATTATATCAGACCGGATGCCTTTAATAAATGCTATAAGCTCACCGATTTCCCCGACCGAAAGAGTCTTGCGTGTCTGATAACCCTTGGATCTCTGGATGGTGACAAGTCTTGTTCTGTCATTTATCGCAGCCTTAATGGCATCATAATCAAAGCTTTTGCCGTCCTTAAGATCGACCTGCGAATAGGTTATACCATATTCGGCCAGACTTCCTCTGCTTTCACGGATGCCGATGACCTCCTCTAAGGTATCATACGGCTTGCCTACGGGAGAAAGTATCTCATCTCCCGGACGCAGATTGCCGGATAATGCCACGGTCAGAGCATGGGTTCCGCAGGTTATCTGCGGTCTTACAAGTGCTTCCTCAGTCTTAAAGATACGGGAATATACTCTTTCAAGAGTATCTCGGCCGATATCATTGTAGCCGTATCCTGTTGTACCGTTTAAGCAGGCTTCGCTTACCCTCTCATCCTGCATTGCCTTTAAGACCTTAAGCTGATTATATTCCGCAACCCTGTCGATCTCCTTAAATCTCTCTTCCAAGGATGACAGTATCAGCTCACACTTATCATACACATCCTCGCTTATGCCCAATTCTCTGTATATATCTCTGGTAGTATTCATATTATCGTGCAGAGACAAGTCCTGCCTCCTTTGCTTTATTTATTATATATTCTGTGATGCTTTCTTCATCACCGGGTTTTCTTAGGATCATATCAACATCACGCTCTCTCTTAAGCCATGTAAGCTGTCTTTTGGCATAGTGCCGGCTGTTTTTCTTGATATCTGCAATAGCTTTGTCAAGGCTGCATTCGCCGCAGATATAAGAAGCGATCTCCTTATAGCCTATTGATGACATGGAATTTAATCCGCGGTCATAGCCGGCCTCCAAAAGTGACTTAACCTCCTCCAAAAGCCCCTTTTCGATCATACTGTCCACGCGCCTGTCAATGCGCTCATACAAGACTTCTCTTTCAAAGTTCAGAGCGAAATACAGGTGATTATATTCGGACTGTCTGATGCTCTGCATATGATTATACTCCGAAAAAAGCTTTCCGGTGTAATGATTGTATTCCAGAGCCCGAACGACCCTTCTGACATTATTGGGGTGCACTGTAAGAGCATATTCCGGGTCAGTCGCCTTAAGCTCATTGTATAGTGACATCCGCCCATCGGGAGTGTCGGCTTTATCATACAGCATATTACGGTAGCTTTTGTCGTGCGCCTCTTCTTCTGTAAGATCAACACCGTATATAAAGGCCTGAATGTAAAAGGCGCTTCCGCCCACAATGATCGGCAGCCGGCTTCTTGAATAAATGTCCTTTACCGCATCATTGGCATATTTTATGAATGTATCCACCCCAAAGTACTCAGTCGGATCAAGGATATCTATCAGATGATGTCTGACACTTTTTAGCATGTCCTTATCCGGCTTTGCGGAGCCGATATCAAGTCCTCTGTAGACTGCAACGGAATCGGCGCTTATAAGCTCGCCGTCAAGCCTTTTGGCAAGAGAAAACGCTATATCCGATTTGCCGGAGCCTGTGGGACCTGCAATAATGATAAGAGGCGGTCTGCCGCAGGTTATATCTGTCATTTACACGATCCTTTTGAACCTTTTCTCAATCTCGTATTTGGTCATGGTTATGATAGTCGGTCTTCCGTGAGGACAATTATAGGGATTGTCAAGTGTTAAAAGCTTGGCAAGCAGCTCCTTGATCTCAGCCTCGCTCATGGGTGTATTACCCTTAACAGCGGACTTACATGCCATGGAAGCTATCTTGTCATTAATAACCTCAAATACTCCGGACAGTCTGCCTTCGCTTATCTCATCAAGAATACTTAAGAACAGCTCCTTGGGGTTATGTCCGTACAGATCCATGGGGATCGCCCTGAGACTTATATCAAAACCGCCGAATTCCTCTATCTCATACCCGATAGCCTTGAAATTATCCCCGTACTCCTTGATCACGGACAGCTCTGAGGGAGTAAGGGTTATCACTATGGCAGGTGACAACATCTGTCTTGCAACATTATGCTCCTTCATCTGCTTTATCAAAGCCTCGTATTTTACCTTCTCATGCGCGGCGTGCTGGTCCATCATAAGAAGCTTGTCCTTATACGTGAAAAGCCAGTATGTATCAAAAATCTGTCCCACGATATTGTATTCCGAAACAGCATCATATGACAGCAGCTTATCATCAAAAAGCTCCATCTGGACAGAGGTATTCACAAGGACCGCGTCCGAAGCCTTGATCACATTTTTCTCAGGCTCTGAGACGGGGGCTTCGGGATACGGTTCACTTCCCGCAACCTCGGCTCCGAGTATCCTCCTTATGTCAAGGCTGCTCTTGCTTAGATCCCTGCTTATCCTGCCCTGCTCGAAGGGTTCGGCACTTGAAGGAGGAATCTCAGGCTCCTTTTCTTTGACAAGTACAGTCTCCGGTATCATCTCTGATACCTTAAGGCGGCTTGCGACTGCACTGGATATAAGATCGGATATATATGTATTGTCCTTAAATCTTACCTCCATCTTGCTTGGATGTACATTGACATCTACATCCTTGGGGTCTATATCGATATACATGACAAAAAACGGGAATTTATGCTGCATCAGATACTCTCTGTAGCCATCTTCAACGGCTCTTGATATTACATCGCTCTTGATATATCTTCCGTTGACAAAAAAATTCTCGTAGTTTCTTGTACTTCTGTTAAGCTCCGGCTTGCCGAGATATCCTCTGATAGTCATACCATCGGCTTCGGTATTAAGCTCTATCAGAGCCGTGGCACATTCTTTGCCGAAAAGCCTGTATACAAGCTCTTTGATATCTCCGTTGCCGGAGGTATGGAACTTTATCTGTCCTCCGTTAATGAACTTTAAGGACACCTTGGGATTGGCCAATGCCAGGTGCTCAAGTACTTCTGCCACATATCCGGCCTCGGTGATGGCGCTTTTAAGGAATTTCCTCCTTGCCGGAGTATTGAAGAATATATTCTTGACTATGATCGTGGTTCCCGAAGGAACACCTACCTCCTTAACCTCTATCTCCTTAGAGCCCTCAATGACATATCTTGTACCGATTATGGAATCCTCGGACTTGGATATAAGCTCAACCTGACATACTGCCGCAATGGAACTCAATGCCTCACCGCGAAAGCCCAGGCTTCTGATGGATAAAAGGTCTGTACTGCCCCATATCTTACTGGTCGCATGCCTGTAGAAAGCCTTGGGAATATCTTCCCCTGATATTCCGATACCGTTATCCGTGACCCTTATAAAAGAGATTCCGCCGTCCTTGATCTCGACAGTTATGGCATCTGCACCGGCGTCAATGGAATTCTCAACCAGTTCCTTGACGATACCCGCCGGTCTGTCAACAACCTCACCGGCTGCTATCTGATTGATTGTTTCTTCATTAAGCACATGGATAATGGACATATCTCCTCCTATCCGTTCCATCTGTTATTAAGTGAATTCTGAAGCTTATACAGTGTGTTAAGAGCGTCTAAAGGTGTCAGATTACTGATATCCAGTTCCTTTAATTCTCTTATAACGTCCTCATCGGTGGATGTGGCGAAAAGTGACATCTGTGTCAGATCTACCTGATCGTAATGCTCGACCTTTTTACCCTTATTATCGCCTGTTGTGGTTATTGCGATGCTCTGTATCTTGTCTATGATATCATTATCCACAAGCGATGAGACGATCTCCTTGGCGCGGCCGATCACGATATCGGGAACACCGGCCAGCTTTGCTACCTGTATACCGTAGCTTTTGTCGGCCCCACCTTTAACGATCTTCCTTAAGAATACGATATCGTCACCGTCCTCCTTGACCGCAATGCAATAATTATTCACATTGTTCATCTTACTCTCAAGCTCTGTAAGCTCATGATAATGAGTTGCGAACAGCGTCTTGGCACCTAAAAGCTTGGTATTGGCAATGTGTTCCACGACAGCCCATGCTATGCTTAAGCCGTCGAAGGTGGAGGTTCCCCTTCCTATCTCATCAAGAATGATAAGGCTTTGGGATGTGGCATTGCGAAGAATATTGGCAACCTCGTTCATCTCCACCATGAAGGTCGACTGTCCGCTCGCAAGATCATCGCTTGCACCGACTCTTGTGAATATCCTGTCAACGATACACATATCGGCAGAATCGGCGGGCACGAAGGAGCCTATCTGTGTCATAAGCGTTATCAGGGCAACCTGACGCATATATGTGGATTTACCTGCCATATTGGGACCGGTTATTATGGATATAAGCCTTTTATTATTGTCAAGAAGCGTATCGTTGGGGATGAACATATCTCCGCCTGTCATCTTCTCGACGACAGGATGTCTGCCTCCCTTTATGGATATGACACCCTTGTCATTAAGCTTCGGTCTGCAATATCCGTTCTGCTCTGCGGCAAGCGCCAAGGCTGCGAATACATCAAGTGCCGAGATTGCCTTGGCTGTCTTCTGAAGTATCTCGGTCCTTCCCCGTATGGCTTCTCTTATCTCGACAAAGGCATCATACTCAAGTCCCGTAAGCTTATCCTCCGCACCGAGAATCATATCCTCAAGCTCCTTAAGTCTTGCACAGGTATAGCGTTCCGCATTGGTCAAAGTCTGCTTGCGTATATAATCGTCAGGAGCCTTCTCCTTGGAACCGTTACTTATCTCTATGCAATACCCGAATACCTTATTGTACTTAACATGCAGACTTTTGATACCGAGCCTCTCCTGTTCCCCGGCTTCGAAGTCCTTGACCCACTGCTTACCCTCGGTACTGGCTTTTCTTAACTCATCGATATCCTTATCATAGCCGCTTTTGATGAAACCGCCTTCTCTTATGGACAAGGGCGGTTCATCGACTATGGCATCCTCTATCATGGTATATATATCCTCAAGAGGGTCTATGTCTTCACTTATCTTCCTGATAAGCTCACTGTCAAGCTCTGATGTGATAAGCTTGATGGCAGGAAGCATGGAGAGTGAGGACTTTAAGGACAGCATATCTCTGGGATTGATGGTATTGAAGGCTATCTTGCCCACTAACCTCTCAAGGTCATATACCGTTCCCAGATACTCTCTTAATTCATCCCGCTCTATGGGGTTGGCTTTAAGGATCTCCACGGCATCAAGCCTTTTGACTATCTCTTCCCTGTCCACAAGAGGCTGCCGTATATAGGACGCAAGTGTGCGGCTTCCCATGGCCGTCCTTGTCTTATCAAGGACCCATAGCAGAGAGCCCCGCTTAAGCTTATCCCTTAAGGTCTCCGTCAGCTCAAGATTACGCCTTGTAGAGCTGTCAAGAAGCATATATCTGCTGGCGATATAGGGATAGAGGTGTGTAAAATGCTTAAGCTCCTGCTTCTGCGTCTCATACAGATATTGCAGCAGACTTCCCGCGGCGACCACCCCGTTAGGGAAATCCGATATACCAAGTCCTGAGATACCGTTGATACCGAAGTGTTTGGCGATGAAATTCCTGCATCGGTCCTCATCATAGTAATGCGGCGGCAAAGCGCTAATGGCTATATTAAGCTTATCATGCAGCGCCGAAGCATCCACTCCGCTTACAAGGAAAGCCTCATTGCATACTATCTCCGAGGGATTGTACTTAATGATCTCATCAAGCAGCTCACCTTTATCCGAAACCTCGCTCAGATAATAGTCACCTGTCGTAACATCGGCTATTGACAGACCGATATTATCACAGGTGTAGGATATGCTCATGATATAATTGTTGCTCTCCTTATCAAGTACAAGTTCGCTTGTATTGGTACCGGGAGTAACTATCCTTACAACTTCCCTCTTGACAAGCCCCTTGGCAAGCTTGGGGTCCTCCACTTGCTCGCATATGGCTACCTTGTAGCCTCTGTCAACAAGTCTGTCCAGATAATGCTCAACTGCATGATAGGGTACGCCGCACATCGGAGCCTTCTCTTCAAGACCGCACTGCTTACCTGTCAGCGTGATCTCCAATTCTTTCGAGGCCGTCAGAGCATCATCAAAAAACATCTCGTAGAAATCACCCAGCCTGTAGAAAAGTATACAATCCTTATACTCTTCCTTGGTATCGATATACAGTTTCATCATCGGAGATAATTTCTCGTAGTCTATATTCATATGCTGTCTGTCATCTCACCTATGTAATAGAAGCCCTTGGCACTTACAAGTCTGACCGGAACAAGCTTACCTATCAGGTCACTTCCTCCGGTAAAATGCACCATACTGTTATTGTCAAGTCTGCCGGATACCATGGAAGGATCGTTATCGGAGATATCTTCAACCAAAGCCTCCATAATCCTGCCTGTCAGTATACCGTTTCTGGTACCGGCACTCAGCTTAACGGCATCCAAAACACGGGCGAACTGCTCCTTGGCGAATTTCTCGCTCACCTGATCATCCCTTGCCGCTGCCGGTGTTCCTGTCCTTTTGGAATATATAAAGGTGAAGGCGTTGTCGTATTGCACCTTATTGATCACATCTATTGTATCGTCCACATCCTCTGCCGTCTCTCCGGGAAAGCCTACGATGATATCCGTTGTTATGGCAACATCCGGTATCGCTTTCCTTATCTTATCACAGAGTAAGAGATAGCTTTCTTTGGTATAGCTCCGGTTCATGGCCTTTAGTATCCTGTTCGAACCTGATTGCAGGGGAAGATGGATATGTCTGCATATCTTATCGGATCCGGCCATAACGTCTATCAGCTCATCAGACAGATCCTTGGGATGTGAGGTCATGAACCTTATCCGTTTTATTCCGTCCACCTTCTCAACTTCACGCAAAAGCCCGGCAAAGCTTATCCCGTCAGTAAGCCCTTTGCCGTAGCTGTTGACATTCTGCCCAAGCAGCATGACTTCTATGACACCATCTGCAGCAAGACGTTCCACCTCTCTTATTATCTCTCTTGCATCTCTGCTGCGTTCTCTTCCTCTGACATAGGGAACGATGCAGTATGTACAGAAATTATTGC
>DGII01000111.1:0-604 GCA_002393095.1 Lachnospiraceae bacterium UBA3826
ATAAGGCTATCGACCTTATAGATGAAGCGGCCTCGGCAGTAAGACTTGACAATACAGGCAACAGCGATAAGCTTAAGGAGATCGAGGAAGAGATAGCAAAGCTCGATGTGCAGATAGAGCGTTCGATAAGGATAGAGGCATTCACTCAGGCCGGCGAGCTTAAGGCGAAGGAGGACAAGCTGATAGGCAGACTTAATTCTCTTAAGAAAAGGGAGTTAAGCGCTGCAGGCAGGAAGAAATACACGGTCGGTGAAGATGATATAGCTTCGGTTGTGGCTTCATGGACCAAGATACCGGTATCCAAGCTTAATGAGAAGGAATCTACAAGACTGCTTAAGCTTGAAAGCATACTGCATAAGCGTGTAATAGGACAGAATGAGGCTGTAGATGCTCTGGCCAAAGCTATGAGACGTGGAAGAGTGGGACTTCAGGACCCTAAGCGACCCATAGGCTCCTTCCTTTTCTTAGGACCGACCGGTGTAGGCAAGACTGAGCTTAGCAAGGCACTGGCAGAAGCAATGTTCGGTTCGGAGAATGCCCTTATAAGAGTAGATATGTCGGAGTATATGGAGAGTCATACCGTATCCAAGATGATCGGCTCACC
>DGII01000111.1:641-7212 GCA_002393095.1 Lachnospiraceae bacterium UBA3826
TGATCGGCTCACCTCCGGGATATGTGGGCTTCGAGGACGGAGGACAGTTATCAGAGAAGGTGAGGCGCAATCCTTACAGCGTGGTTCTGTTCGACGAGATAGAGAAGGCACATCCCGATGTATTCAATATACTTCTTCAGGTGCTTGATGACGGGCATATAACCGATGCCAAGGGCAGAAAGGTAAGCTTTAAGAATACGGTGATAATCATGACATCCAATGCCGGAGCCATGAAGATCATAGAGCCCAAGAATCTGGGCTTTGAGACATCCAAGAATGAGAATAAGGACTATGACCGGATGAAAAACGGCGTAATGGAAGAGGTCAAGAGGATGTTCAAGCCGGAGTTCCTTAATCGTATCGATGAGATAATGGTGTTCCATACACTTACTAAGGACGATATGAGCAGGATCGTGACGCTGCTTGCGGGGAACTTAAGTGAGCGGTGCAAGGAGCAGATGGATATCTCGTTAAGCTTAACTTCTGCCGCCAAGAGGTATATAGTCGATAAATTCTCTAACCTCAAGATGGGCGCAAGACCCCTTAAGAGAGCGATACAGACACAGATCGAGGATAAGCTTGCGGAGGAGATACTCCGTAAGAGCGTTAAGCCGGGAGATAAGGTCACGGTAACGGTGAAAAATGACAAGGTGGTTTTTCAGGTAAAGGAAGCAAAATAGTACAGATGGAGGATTACTAAGATGGCAGTTAGTGAATTGATCAGGTCGGAGCAGGACGGAAGCTTAAGCTTCGGTAATCATGAGCTTGATGAGAAGGCAAAGCTTGAGGATTATAAGTATGGCGGCAATCTTATGAAGGTTAAGACATACAAGCCCATGACCAAGCTTGAGAAGAACGGTATGTTCCTCTATGAATCAGTGCCGGGGACAAGTGTATACCACTTCAATGAGACCGATAAGGGCGTGTCTTTTGAGGTTGAGGGCAATGAGGATGCACAGATCACGGTGGGACTGCAGGAAGAGGTAGACTATGAGGTCATAGTCGGTGGTGTGAGTGCAGGTAAGATGAAGACCGGAATGGGAGGCAAGTTAAGCTTCAACGTGGAATTGTCAGGAGAACCGGTGTCCGTTGAGCTTAAGTGTAAATAGCCAATGGCCAAAAGCAGTGTAAAAAGTGTATTTTTCTGCAATGAATGCGGGTATGAGTCTGCCAAATGGGTAGGACAGTGTCCTGCGTGTAAGGCATGGAATACCATGGTCGAGGAAAAGACCGACAGGAGGGTGTCGGGACACAGAGGCGTTAGGGCATCCGGCGACGAGGTGCATACGCCGGTGTCAATATCAGAGATATCCACTGAAGATGAAGAGCGCATATCCGCAGGGATAGGCGAGCTTGACAGAGTCCTCGGCGGTGGCATAGTTCCGGGTTCTCTTACACTTGTAGGCGGTGATCCGGGAATAGGTAAGTCCACTTTGCTTCTGCAGGTGTGCAGACAGCTATCGGATAAGGGTATAGAGGTATTGTATATATCCGGTGAGGAGAGCCTTAGGCAGATCAAGCTGCGTGCTGACAGGATAGGCTCCATGAATGAACATTTGAAGCTTTTATGTGAGACCAATCTTGAGAACATATGCGAGCAGGTTAAGAGGAGTAAAGCATCGGTTGCCGTGATAGATTCCATACAGACCATGTACAGTGAGAATCTGGATGCGGCAGCGGGAAGCGTCTCACAGGTGCGTGAAGCTACAGCGATACTGATGCGTATGGCCAAGGAGCAGAACGTATCGGTATTCATCGTGGGACATGTGACCAAGGAGGGTACGGTAGCAGGACCGAGAGTGCTTGAACATATGGTAGATACGGTGCTGTACTTCGAGGGCGACAGGCATGCATCCTACAGGATACTCAGAGGTGTTAAGAACCGATTCGGTTCCACTAATGAGATGGGTGTCTTCGAGATGAAGAACGAGGGATTAACAGAGGTTCCCAACCCTTCGGAATATATGCTGTCGGGGAGACCTGTAGATGCAAGCGGTGCGGTGGTATCCTGTGCCATAGAGGGAACCAGACCCATACTTGTGGAATTACAGGCTCTTGTGACAAGGACTAACTTCGGCTTTCCCAGAAGGCAGAGTGCCGGCAGTGATACGAACAGACTCAACCTCCTTATGGCGGTGCTTGAGAAGCGTCTGGATATGAAGATAGGCGATCATGATGCTTATGTCAATATTGCCGGAGGCATGAAGATACAGGAGCCGGCGATAGATCTGGCTGTGGTGCTTGCGGTTGTATCAAGCTTTCGCAACAGGGCTATATCCGATGATACTGTGGCTTTTGGAGAAGTGGGACTTAGCGGGGAGGTAAGAGCCGTGGCCAATGCTTCCATAAGGGTTGCGGAAGCCAAGAAGCTTGGCTTTAAGCGTGTGATACTTCCAAAGAGCAATATAGCTTCCGTGGATGTTAAGGGAATCGAGCTTGTGGGTGTCGGCTCCATCGAGGAAGCGATAGATAAGGTCATATAGATATAACGTATAATGTATATACAATAAAAGAAGCCTGACAGACTCAGGCTTCTTTTATACAGGGGATGAGAGAATCGAACTCATCCGCAAAATCTGAAAGCCCGCATTTTTACTTGGCTTGTTGGCGTTCCAAGATGTGGAACATAGTGGAACATTTTTTGAACTAATTACAATTATGAAAGGAACCCCGAATAGCGTCCAACTACCTTAGTTTATTCTCAAAGTCCTCAAGATTATGGAAGATATTCGTTATGTAAACTACATCATCAGTTCCGATATAATACAGAAGAAAATAATTGTGCCGCTTAAAGTTTATGCGTTTAAGCCCTCTTGCCTTGAGTTTTTCGCTATCAGGTTCAGCAATACTAGATGCTACGGTAGATAGCATATTTGCTGTCTCATTAAAGTCCTCTATTACGTTTTTTACAGCCTGTGGATTCCTTTTTACATTGTATAAGTAAGTAAGGTAAGCCTTCAAATCCTTCTCTGCATCAGGAGTCACTTTGACATTATACTTCATCATGCCATAAACTCCTGCAAAAGATCATTTGCTACTAAATCAGAATCACGCCCTTCACCGGCTTTTGCCTGCTCCAACGAATGATCAACATGACCCCATAATTGTTCTTCGGATGTAATTCCTAACGGACTAATCCATCCTTTGTTCTTATTGGCCAGTTCGACTATTACTGAATGAACAGCCATTAACTGATTAGCATCTAATCCCTTTAACAGATTAACTGTATCGTCATAAACAGATGTGGTTGCAATCATATTACATCCTCCATTGTCAATTGTTCTATATGGATTATATCATACTTTCCAGATTCGTTCTATTATTGAGCCCTACAAATTAATCCTTTAAATTAGTAATCTGTTTCGACATAGTACCATTCATCACCCAGTTTCTGAACCTTGGTTATCGGGTGACCGCCTTCATTCTTCCGTATAAGATACTCGCCACCATCTGAATACACAACTATCCTTGAGCCCGATAGCATCCCCCTGAATACCCAGAACTCTACCTCAGTCCCTTCACTGTCATTTTCGCCCACATAGACTGTTCCATCACTTGACAGCATTCTATATCCCTTAGGAAGATCGATCAATCTTGATGAATCATCAATCTCACCGCTTCTTATCTTATTCACTATCTCCATTCTTTTGGGTGTAAGATATTTATATTCAAAAAGGAGCTTTGCCCTTTTATACGGAAAGAAAAATGTCATTATTACAGTGATTACAATGATCGCAAATGTAAAGCAATATACTTTTATTTCTTTCGCTTTAATCAACTTTATACTCAAGACTAAGCATATGATAAAGATGATAAATAATATCACATAGATGGGGAGCGCGAATATCCACAATATATCGAACAGCGAATCACTCCACCAGTGTACCGCAAAAGAGGTTGAAAAGAATAGAATTGACTGAAAAACAGCCATTTTAACAAGAGCTCTGTTCTTTATCTCTTCAGGTTTCATGTTGATTGCATCTGTATTCATATAGTATTATTGTATAGAAATAATTATACCAAAACATCGGTTTTCATAGCCATCCGTTGGCAAAACCGGTCATTTTGTGTCAAAATCGGTTCACAAATAACCCTCGCAAGGCTGTTACTATTTACAATAACAGAATGAAAGTATTATCGAGAAGCTGAGTATATGTTTGGAGTGATTTTTGTAATGAAGAAATGGTGAAGAGAAATGAAAGAGCAAAGCGATACATCCTTGTATCCAAGTGTTTGATATTTGCATGACAGGATTAGGTGAAAAATGATGAAAACGAAAAGCTATGGTATTATCGTGGCAGTAGTGACTGTTGCTTTATTTATGTCCGGATGCGGCAGGCATGAGCATACAATACAAACCCTGAACTATACAGATGATTATCCAATTTTGTATGAGAGCGAGTTAAATCAGATATTTGATGACTATACGCTGAGCGAGCGAAAGGAAATACATATTGAGGGCGAAGAATGTGACTGTGGATATCATCGGGATACAGTCAATTATTATGAATGGAATATCACTTACACCGATTCATGCGGGCAGACCATTGAATGCAGACTAAATAATAGTGAAAGCATATATCATCAGCAGTATGAATGGCTGGAAGATCAAGTAGAAACCTATTTCTATGATAATTATATGATGAAGTACTTCGGTGAACTAATGAATAATGAAGCCGGAAGTTATTGCTTTTGTTCTCTTGGGGATTTCTGCAGAAGTTATAGTGATGAAGTCGAATTTTCACATTTGAAAACCGGAAAGAAATATAGGGAATCTCTTGAAAATAGCAACCAGTTAATCCCACTGTCAGAACTAAGCTATGTGGACATTTTTGACAGCTATCCTATAGAACTATGTATACATGTACGACTGAATGATCGTTCCATTGAAGAGAATGAATGGTCTGAGAATTATTTGAATGCAGTAAATATACTAGAGGATATGACATCACAGATAGCGGAGGATATCGGGAACAACCTCAATTTGGATGCTTCCGTTTATTCTGATGTAGATACATTTGAACCGGAGATACGCAGCACAGATATCAATTATTTGAGGGGCGAAAAGACGGAGTGCGGAGGGTCTGATTTTGATCATGTAGTATTCAAGTCGTATGAGGGAGTATATTGGTAATAATGGTGAGAACGATATATTTAGGTGAAAGTGGAGGGGATTGACGAGGAATTACTTGTTGGAGCAATGAAGAAATGAAAAACTATAGGTTTGTGATATTAATAATGCTACTCATAATGACCGGCTGTGGTAGATCGACGGGCACCACAACTATAGAGGATGCGGATAAGAAGTCTGATATAGCGAGTGAGGCTCAAAGCACAGATGCAGCGGAAATGCCTGATGAATCTAAGAACATTGACAACGGCCGGTATAAAGGTGAGGAGATAGAAACTGAATCACCGGATACTAATACGACAGAACAATCAGTAAACAGCTATTTTTACTTTGATCTGGGTATGGATAATGAATGTGTGCGGAAAGAGGTTGATTCTCTGACGAACGAAATGGGCTATGAGAAACACCTTGAATTATCCATGAATGGAGAACCGGAATCTAGGAAAAAGATATTTGACATTGGTAGGATTGTTGCATTAGCTGAAAAGACTACAAATGGACAGGAATTGCTGATTATAAAAGAATCTTATTCGGAAGAGAAATACCCGATGACAATATACGGATACTTGATTGATTGGGAAGAGTCAGAGAAGAAAGCAGTGCCGGATACGAGAGATTTGTCGGATTATTACGAGATGGCATTGAGCTGTTTTGTGGAAGATAAAGATACAACGACTTTTACATTTATTCCGTCTGAATCCAAGGCTGATTGCAAATATTCGGATAAAGGGAGATACAAGGATGTTAAATACTCTGTAAACTCCGAATACTCTACTCGTTCAGGAACGATGATCCTTAATGAGAAGGATTGCCCTGTATGGATGAATTATTATGAGACATCAGGAGACAGGAGTGTTATCTATATATATGATGGAGATGATCTTAAATGCATCATTGATTATTCGGGACAAATAGTCGGTTATGATGAACAAGACGAAGGTGCATGTTACGGTGGAATGATATATGTATACTTACTTAATTGTTCCGATGATAATGAGATGGGTTTATTGTCACTTCAAGGTTGTAGTTATGAGTAAACTCGATATGAAAGAACAAATCGCATACGATAGCGATTATAGAGTAGCATGGGGTAATGGAACAAGAAGCGGTCTTTTTTGCGGCAGCAGCGGTTATACGATATAAGGTAGCTGTATGGGATAATGCAGGAGTGGGTGGTGTGAAAGATCATATATTTTGTGGTGGGGTTATTATATTCTGAAAACATCCGATATTATTTATGAAAGTACTTGAATTCAAGTGTATGTTCTGATACATTATAGGTAGCAGGTGATACCTGTTAGGGCTAGTCGGAAGATTGGGTCCAACCGAATGGGCGGGGAGTCTCTCCGCCGATTTTTTTTGGAGAGTACACGGATTGATATTGTCTATAGCAACAAAAAAACCCGATTTCTCGGGCTTTTCTAAGAACTCTTGTGTTTA
>DGII01000103.1:0-5151 GCA_002393095.1 Lachnospiraceae bacterium UBA3826
GTGACCTCCGCACTACCAATGCGACGCTCTACCGACTGAGCTATGCCAGCATATGTCTGTATATCCAACGAAAGATATACTAACACAATCACAGCCTATTTGTCTACCATTTTCTTGATCTTAGTCTTAATACGCTGCAATGCATTATCCGTGGATTTCTCATCTCTTCCAAGGATCTTGGCTATCTGCACATAATTCATTCCTGTCAGATGGAGATCAAGCACCTGACTTTCGAAGTCGCTTAACCCCTCATCAATCCTTTTCACAAGATTTTCCACATTCTCCCTGTCTATAAGCTCCTGCTCCGGTCCGGGGCTGTCATCCGCAAGTATCTCCGAGATAGGCGATACCCTGTCACCATTCTCATCTTCACTTCCCTCATAGAGAGAGACATAGGTATTAAGCGGTATATTCTTCTGTCTGCCTGCCGACTGTATCGCCTTATACATCTGCCTCGATATACACAGACCGGCGAAGGTTATGAAGCTTGCATCTCTTCCCGGATCGAAGTCCCTCACAGCCTTGAAGAGTCCGATCATCCCCTCCTGAATGAGATCTTCGGGCTCCGCCCCCAGTATGTACATGGATTTGGCATTATGGCGGACAAGATACTTATACTTATCGCACAGGTAATCCGCAACCTCAGGCTCCCCGTCACGCATGGCGGTTATAAGTTCTTCATCTGTCATGGAATCATATCTGCCGTATCCCACCATATGTATCCTCCGGCTGCAGCTCAAGCCCATAATAGCTCTACATAAGTCATATTCACCTATTATGGCCGTTATATGATCTCTGTCTTAATACCTCATAGCCGATGACACCTGCCGCTACAGATGCATTAAGACTGTCAATATCACCCTTCATTGGTATTGATGCGGTATAATCACAGTTGCTCTTGACAAGACGGCTTACTCCGTCTCCCTCATTACCTATGACAATGCCTATGGAGCCCGTCATATCTATGTCATACATGACATCCCCTTCCATATCCGCACAGACGAACCACATTCCCCTGCCCTTAAGCTCCTCTATTGTCTTGGATATGTTGGTGACTCTTACCACCGGAGTATAATTGATGGCTCCCGCGCTTGTCCTTGCCACTGTTCCTGTAAGACCCACGGCTCTGTCCTTGGGGATTATCACGCCGTGCGCTCCTGCGAGATTGGCTGTACGTATGATGGCGCCCAGATTGTGAGGGTCCTCTATACCGTCAAGAATATATATAAAAGGTGCTTCTCCCCTTCTTTGTGCAAGGGAGAATATATCCTCCATATCACTGTATTCATATGCCGCACTTACTGCTATGACACCCTGATGCGTTCCCGTAGAGGACATATTGTCGAGTCTGTCCTTGGATACATACTTGATATATATATCCCTTTTCTTAGCTTCTCTTTTGATAGTCATTACAGGGCCGTCATTAGACCCATCCAGAATATAGAGCCTGTCGATGGGCTTACCTGCCCTCAGAGCCTCTATCACCGGATTCCTGCCCTCTATTAAGCTTTCATTAACCTGCTTTTCTGTCATATATTTTGTCCCGTTTTATTCAATCCTGATTTAATTAATTCGAGAATTCTTCCGGTCTCATGCTTAAGATACAGATAGCCTAACATCGCCTCAAAGCCTGTTGCCTTGTGATAATCCCTGTCAGTTGCATTCTTGGCTTTACTGTTGGTATGTGCATTGCGGCCTCTCTTATATACTTCGAGCTCATCTTCATTAAGCTCATCTTCAAGAGCATCTATCATGTCTGCCTGAGCCGATGCTTTAACTATATCCGCTTTTTTTCTGTGCAGCTTACCGGGAGCCGAATTGCCCCTCGCCACTACGATACTTCTAATGACCATATCATATACACAGTCACCGAGAAAAGCCAGGGCGAGCGGTGAATATGTCCTAAGATCCTGTTCCCGCAATTCGAAAGCTTCTGTTATTAAGCTGTACAGATCTCTGTCATTATTCTTATCACCGCCGACGGCTTCATCCATATGCTCACCCATCATGCAAGTTCCCAGACAGTTCCTTCTCTGGTATCCTTGATCACTATTCCCTTATTAAGCAGCTCATCTCTTATTGCATCAGCCTTAGCGAAATCCTTGGCAGCCTTAGCCTCCTTGCGCTCCTTTATCTTATCCTCAACAAAAGCGGCAAGCTCACTGTCAACCTCTGTAGTCTTATCCGTCGTTTTGCCGCTTAACAGTCCAAGAGACAGTACCGAATCATAGTCCTCTATCACGGCTCTCTTGGTGGCATCATTGATATCGGATGCCTTAAGGACATCATAGACAAGAGTAACAGCCATGGATGTATTCAGATCATTGCCCGCCTCCTCTATAAATCTTTCGTGCCACTGCTTAACGGCTGCATCGTCCTTAACACCATCCTCAGAGAGATTGCCTATCCTTTTTATGAGCTTCTCATAGGTGCTCTGAGCCTGTGTCAGCGCATCATATGAGAACGTAAGCGGCTTACGGTAATGACTTTGCAGGCAGAAAAGCCTGTATGCCAGAGGATTATAGCCCTTGCTCTCTATAAGGCTTACGGTAAGGAAGTCTCCCTTGGACTTGCTCATCTTACCTGTCTCGTCATTCAGATGATGCACATGGAACCAGTAGTTGACCCACTTATGCCCCATATATGACTCGCTCTGGGCTATCTCATTGGTATGATGCGGGAACATATTGTCTATACCGCCACAGTGGATATCCATGCGTTCTCCGAGATGCTTCATGCCTATGCATGAGCATTCTATATGCCAGCCCGGATATCCCACGCCCCACGGACTGTCCCATTTAAGAGCCTGATCCTCGAACTTGGACTTGGTAAACCACAGTACAAAGTCATTCTTATTGCGCTTATTGGTATCCTCGGACACATCATCCCTTGCACCCACCATAAGCTCGTCCTCATTCTGCGAGCCGAACACATAATAATCCTTAAGCTTTGATGTATCAAAATAGATATTCTCCCCTGCTTTATACGCGAATCCCTTATCAAGCAGTCCCTCTATCATCCTGATGAATTCCGGTATACAGTTGGTGGCCGGCTCTACGACATCCGGCCTCTTGATATTAAGCTTGTCACAGTCAGCGAAGAAAGCATCCGTATAGAACTTCGCTATCTCCATCACACTCTTATGCTCTCTCTTGGCTCCGGCAAGCATCTTATCCTCTCCGGTATCGGCATCACTTGACAGATGACCGACATCCGTAATGTTCATTACACGCTTCACATCATATCCGGCGAATCTGAAGAGCTTCTCAAGCACATCCTCCATGATGTAGCTTCTGAGATTGCCGATATGTGCATAATGGTAGACAGTAGGTCCGCAGGTGTACATTGACACCTTGCCCTCTTCATTGGGTATGAATTCCTCTATTCTCTTTGACGTTGAATTATATAGCTTCACTTATCTGTTCCTCCCGAAGTATTACTGTTATCTCTGTTCAGATTACGAATCTGCTGTTCAAGCTCAAGCACCCTGTTGATGAGCTCCGAATTGGCCATCTGAAGATTCCGTATATCCTCCTTGACAGGGTCGGGAAGATGGACATGATCAAGGTTATCCTGAGGCAGACTTGCATTCGATGATTTAACCACACGTCCCGGTACACCAACTACGGTTGACCCCGGAGGAACCTCCTCCAGCACCACGCTTCCGGCTCCGATCTTACTGTTATCTCCTATCTTAAAAGAACCCAGCACCTTAGCTCCGGTACTTATCATCACATTGTTGCCGATAGTCGGGTGCCTCTTGCCGTGTTCTTTGCCCGTACCGCCTAAGGTGACTCCCTGATACAAGGTGACATTGTCACCGATCTCCGCAGTCTCACCTATCACGACTCCTGTACCGTGATCGATAAAAAAGCCCTTACCTATTGTAGCACCGGGATGTATCTCTATACCTGTCTTACGTACACCCCTCTGCGATATGAGTCTGGCCAGAAAGTAATGTCCCTTAAGATACTGCTTATGTGCGATCCTGTAATACATCATTGCCTTAAAGCTGGGATAAAGGAACACCTCCATGTCACTGTGTATTGCAGGATCTCGCTCTTTTATAAGATTTATCTCTTCTTTTATTATTTTGATAAAGCTCATATATACGCTCCAATTATTAATTCATGATTTAATTTATTGGCAAAGTCATCTTCAAATGAAGACACCTGTTATTCTGATTTGGATGCCGGACAGCCCGGACAGACTCCGGATGCACACCCCGTTCCTCGCATATACCCGTCACCTGCAACATCCATAGTAGCGAATTCCCTCGGCGAAGTAAGCATACATACAGCCTGTGCCGATATGCCCTCACCGCTTCCGGTAAATCCAAGTCCCTCTTCCGTCGTAGCCTTGACATTGACCTGTGATATATCTATTCCAAGCGCTTTAGCGATATTGTCACGCATCGCATCAATATACGGCCGCATCTTCGGTGCCTGTGCGATTATGGTCGCATCTATATTCTCTATCATATAGAATTCCCGCTCAAGCAGTTCTCCTACCCTCTTAAGCAATATCAGGCTGTCTGCATCCTTATATTCCGGATCGGTATCGGGAAAATGCTTACCTATATCTCCAAGGGCGGCCGCCCCTAACAATGCATCTGAGATAGCATGAAGGAGTACATCCGCATCGGAATGTCCGAGAAGCCCCTTATCATAGGGGATACAGACACCACCTATTATAAGCTTTCTTCCCTCTGTGAGTCTGTGTACATCATATCCCATTCCGACTCTCATGATTATCCTCCCTATTGATTATCTGTTCACAGAATTCTCTGCACTCTGTCACATAATCCTCAAAATCCTGCTTAATATAATCAATGCGTCCTTCCTTTGCCGCCATTTCATGCGACTTGGACCGTTCTCTTAAACTCTCGTAATATATTGATGCCATCATTCCCTTGATACCATGTGCCCTAATAGCATAATCAGCGTAATCTCCGGACTCCACATCCCTTTTAAGTATATCAAGCGTGTCAAGAGTGTTCTCTGCCACCTTTTCGATTATCTTTTGGGCAAATTCCTCGTTATTATAGACTCTGACCGTATTCTTATAGAAATCCATGGTTTCGGGCTTCTGCCCGCTCTTACCGGCTCCGCTGTCACCGACCATACGATTACCGGCTCCGCTATCACCGGC
>DGII01000103.1:5266-10853 GCA_002393095.1 Lachnospiraceae bacterium UBA3826
TATATGATTACCGGCTCCGCTATCAGATACCCCGCTATTATTCTCTATTATCAGATCCTTAGCGAGATGCTTCATGATAATATGCTCAAGAGTGAGTCCGTCCACCGGCTTTCCTATATAGTCATTGAATCCCATTGCCGTATATTCATCCTTGCTGTCCTTGGCCACATTAGCAGTCAGGACAATGATAGGTGCCTTATTATTGGGATTATTCTTATCTGCCCTGATCCTCTTAAGGACCTCTGTTCCATCAGGCTCCGGCATCATATGATCTAAAAGTATCATATCATACCTGTTATTACTGCATAACTGCAATGCTTCCGTACCGTTATCACAAAGTACGATATTAACCTTGGTCTGCTTAAGGAACTGCTTGATTATCAGAAGGTTGGTGGCATTGTCGTCTACCGCGAGTATATTCGCTCCCGGAGCCGTGAACGAAGCCGTATACTTATTATCAGTCTTCAAGCCCTGCGCCTGCTCATTCTTCCAGCTTTGACCTACGGGCTTGCTGCTTATAACCCTCTGGGGTATCCTGACGGTGAATGTCGAACCGCTTCCGTATATGCTGTCCACATCTATAGACCCGGCCATGGCGTTAGTCAGATTCTTCACAATGGACAGACCAAGTCCTGTTCCCTGAATATGCCGGTTCTTGCTTTCATCCGCTCTTTCAAAAGAATCAAAGAGCCTGTCTATGTCATTCTTCTTAATCCCTATACCTGTATCCTTCACCTTAAAGATAAGCATTATCCTATCCGGTTGCTCTGTCTGCTCGGTATACGCCTTCAATCCCACGCTTCCCGATGATGTATACTTCACGGCGTTGGTTATGAGATTGATCAATATCTGCTTAATGTGATTCTCATCACCATCCAGTACCGACGGGATATCCTCAGCCAGATCGATGGTGGTCTCAAGGCTCTTAAGAGCGGCCTGCTGATTTAATAGATTCACAAGATCACCCAGCAGTGAAGCAGTATTGTACGGATCATTGCATATATTCATCTTGCCCGACTCAATCTTGGAAAAATCAAGGACATCCCCGATTATTGAAAGAAGCAGGCTGCACGAGCGCTTTATATGCTCTGCATAGTCTGTAATATCCTCATTACAGCTCTCTCTTAATATCATCTCATTCATTCCCATAATGCTGTTAATGGGAGTTCGTATCTCGTGAGACATATTGGCAAGGAAGGTTGTCTTGATCTTATTGGATTCAATGGCTTTACGTCTTTCTCTCTCGGAATTAAGAATGTCACCCATGGTATGTATCAGAGAAGCAAATATCATAAAATAAAGCCCGATAACCATCCATATACCGCCAAGAGTCTGAATATGTATGTTGATAAAAAATATCTCAAGGATAGAGCATATGATAAGACCCGTAATACCTATGGCAACCCACTTATACTCATTAATATATCCCTTCCTGTAATCACAGACTATGCCTACTATGATCGCAAGTGCCGCAACGACCACAACTGCATCATTATAGGTAAGAGTCATCTCAAAGGAGTATATATCGGCAAAATGCAGCGCGGAAACAATCACTTCATCCGCTATAAGTGCCAGCATCACCCGGTCGTACTGCTTCTCATATCTGTTCTTCTGCACTTCATTGATATATCTGATAAACGGAATGGGCAATATCGGTGTCAGCATATAGCTTATGATGCCGTCTATATATATATTGCCGAAAACAAACTGATACATGTACGAATCCGTGATTATCCAAAGGGAAGCCGCAAGCATACCAAAGCCCAGCAGCCGCAGTGCCTTCGTATTGAGCTTATATATCCTTCCTATGGCAAAAGCCGCTATACATGTCACAATGGATACAGCCAGCATCAGGACTGCCATGGCGAACTTGACCAGATATCTTGAGGTGATCTCCCTTGTCATCGCATACATGTCACCATACAGGATATCAAATACATTCCCGTTGAACACACCCGGTTCATCCTTGGTGATCGTTATCACCGCCTTTGCATCCCTTGCATATAGAGGAACTGAGAAGAACGCACTTTTGATTATCCTGCCGGGTATCTCGCTTTCATCGCCGTAGTGGACAAATCTGTCCTCACCGCCAATATTGATGCGTACACTTCGTCCTGCCATGATGCACATATACATCCCGTCAGTGATATCATCCGGAAGAACGGAGCTTAGCCTAAGCCACTGGCCATACTCCATATCATCAAATCTATGGGGCAAGGTGCAAGTACCGCTGTCTCCGCCCTCCGTCTCATATTCCCAGACACCGTCAAGGGACTTGGACACACCGGTATTAAGGGCATCGTGCTTGTACACAAACTGCCCTGCAATATACAGAATGATCATTACTGCCACAATTAACCACGTAAGTATGACACTAAGCTTATATATCCGACTGTTGTTCCGGTTGCCGTTAGTATCTGCCATGCAATATATCTCCGTTACGGTCCGATCAGGTCATCGGACCACCCATTAAGCCATACAACCGATAGTATAGCATATTTACTTGCATTTGTACCATTAAGGTGATAATATCTCAATTAAGAAGTTGTTATAAGCTAACCTGGTCAATACATATACATACCACGACCGGTCAAAGGAGGACCTCATAATGATCAAGACTACACTGCAAATAGACGGTATGATGTGTGGAATGTGCGAAAGCCATGTGAACGAAGCCATACGCAATAATTTTGATGTCTCCAAGGTGAGTTCATCCCACTCTAAGGGCATCACCGAGATCACATCAGCAGCCCCTCTTGACGAGGATAAAATAAGAAGTGTCATAGGTGAGACCGGATATGAGCTTAAAGGCATCAGTACCGAGGAAGTCGCCAAAAAGAAGCTTCCCTGGAGCAAATAAGATCTAATCCGTAATATCCACATCAGGTGCTATAAGCACCTGATAGTCCGGATATAATGCACTGATCTCATCATGTATTATCTTAAGCCCTTCTTCAGAATCTATGTCAAAACTGAACACCACATCGAATCGCATCTCTCTCTTATCCGTATCCAGATAAAAACCGTGCAACTGAAGCGCAAAATCATGTGCCATTACGGTCTCAAGCACCTTATTGCGTATGATCATAGTCTCAGTATTGCTTGTATTGAAAGAATATACACCCACGCCGGTTAAGATCACTCCCGTCTCCTTATATACCTTAGCCTCAACCCGTCTTGTAAGCCTGTCCACATCATCTACGGTCATGATATCCGGAAGTTCAAGATGTACCGACGCATAGTTTTTCTCCGGTCCGTAGTTATTAATAAGCAGATCATATGCTCCTCTGACCTCAGGTTCTTCAGCAAGCAGCAGCTTGATCTTGCGGCTTAATTCCGGATCAGCCCTTCTTCCGAGAATATCACTCACGGTATCCATAAGCATCTCTATACCTGCCTTAATGATAAAGCCCGATATGATCAGACCCACATACGCCTCAAGGGACAATCCTGTCGTAACGAAGACGATAGCCGATACAAGTACCGATGCAGACAATATCGCATCGAAGAGAGCATCCTGCCCCGATGCCTTAAGAGAACCGCTGTCGGCCTCCTCTCCCTTTTTCTTGACATATGTTCCGAGTATGATCTTCACAAGCACCGCAACCGCGATGATTATAAGTGATACAGTGCTGTAATCCGCTTTCTCCGGATTAATTATATGCTTCACAGACTCTATAAGGGAGGTGATACCGGCATACAATACGATAACAGCCACGACCATAGCACTCAGGTACTCTATTCTTCCGTGTCCGAGAGGATGCTTCTTATCCGGCCGCTTACCCGCAAGTCTGGTACCCACTATGGTTATAACGGAGGAAAGCGCATCCGACAGATTATTAACGGCATCAAGTACTACCGCTATGGAATTAGCCAAAAGTCCTACCGTTGCCTTAAAAGCCGCAAGGAGCACATTGGTCAATATACCTACTATACTTGTCCTTACTATCACTTTTTCTCTGCTATCCGCACTTTCTTTTTTCATATCATTAAAATCTCCATTATGCCTTATGTTGTGGAAAAGTTGTTATCATATGATGTAATAAGGCAACAAATGTGATATAATTATATCATATAAGAATAAAATAATGTGCACCTTAATACAATTTAGTATTGTATAGACGAATCCGGCATCTGTCTTGCGGACTCGTAGGAAGTGCCTGTCATGGAGGATACTATGAATAAAATGTTATCACAGCAGGAAATTGATTCCCTCGTTGAAGCTCTGATGGCTCTTAAGGATTATGCAGATGACAACAGTATATCTACGGATATCCTGAATGGTCAGGTAGTCCTCACTCAGCCGGAGATAGATAAGCTTATTAACTCACTTAACACCGTCAAGGATCTTCCCATCAATAAGCCCGGTGTCAATGTGACACTTACCCAGCCGGAGATAGACTCACTTATAGATGCGCTCAATTCCATCAAGGAATACGGCCAGCTTGATGAGCTCAATGTCGATATGCTCAACAATCAGTCCGTACTGTCACAGACTGAGATCGATGAGCTTATCAAGAAGCTTCTCTCAATCAAGGAGAATTAAGTCCACAAGCGGATGCCAGGCCCTTGATGCTTTGTATTATATTTCATTTGATATTTGAATGAGGTGACTATACAGTCACCTCATTTTCACATTTGCCTGTCTTAAGGTATTCATCAATATTAGTAAGAGTTGTATGCGCGATATTGGTCAACGCCTCTTTTGTAAGGAATGCCTGATGGGATGTAACTATGACATTCGGCATTGATATAAGCCTTGCAAGAGTATCATCCTCGAATATATGTCCCGATCTGTCCTCGAAGAATACATCCGCCTCTTCCTCGTACACATCTAAGCATGCAGCTCCCACATGTCTGCTCCTTATTCCCTCTAACAGAGCTTCGGCATCAAAAAGAGCTCCTCTTGACGTATTGATCAGCACAACACCCTTCTTCATACTCTTGATGCTCTTCTTATTCACCATATGATGCGTCTCATCCGTCAGAGGACAATGGAAGGATATAATATCACTCTTCTCCCATATCTTATCTATATCCACATATTCGATATCCGTATCCTTCATCGGGAACTTATCATAGGCTATGACCTTCATACCAAAGCCCCTGCATATATCTATGAACACTCTTCCGATCTTACCCGTTCCGACTACGCCCACGGTCTTACCATGAAGATCAAATCCCATAAGACCGTTAAGACTGAAATTGAAGTCCTTTGTCCTTATATACGCCTTGTGTATACGCCTTATAGATGTAAGAAGCAGCGCCATGGCATGCTCCGCTACCGCATAAGGAGAGTACGCCGGTACTCTTACTACTCCCAGCTTACCGGCGGCTTTGGAGACATCCACATTGTTAAAGCCTGCACACCTTAATGCCACCAGCTTCACACCCTTTTTATACAATGAGTTAATCACCTTCTCATCCACCGTATCATTGACGAACACACATACGACATCATAGCCCTTGGCAAGCTTAACGGTATCCTCATTAAGCTTGGTATCAAAGTACTTGATCTTATAACCCCTATCCTTATTAGCCTCCTCAAAGGATGCAATGTCATAATCCTTGGCATCAAAAAAAGCTA
>DGII01000145.1 GCA_002393095.1 Lachnospiraceae bacterium UBA3826
CTGAGTTAGGCTTCTTGGGGGTTGCTGTCTTAACAGCCGTGCACACACCACGCTTCTGAGGAGAAGATGCATCGATACTTCTCTTATGTAAAGAGTTGTATGTCTTCTGCAGAGCGGGAGCTGTAGACTTCTTGACTCCGGCCTGACGACCCTTTCTTACTAACTGGTTAAATGTTGGCATTCGGTTTCACCTCCTATATATAGTACTATGCGCTTTTTAGGCATACAAAACGGCACGCCTTTTACGCATGCCGTTATAGTATATTGCCATTATAGCCTGTTGTCAAGCATTTTTTCGCGTCACGGGAACTACAATAATGTATATTGAAAAGTGCCCAAAAATGTCATCCTGCGATCTCCATCAATTGGATCGGTTGAACATTCAATGCATTCGCAAGCGCAATTACATACTCAGCTCTTGCGTGATTGATCATTTTCTGTCTCTGTTCGTACTGCTGTATCGTTCGGACAGGAATACCGGTAATCTCAGCCAACTCACTCTGACTGAAGCCACATCTTTCTCTATACATCCTAAGATAAGTATAAAGTCGTGTACCCTGTCTTACTTCATTTATTCTGTCTACAAAATGCATGATATCCATCTCGTGATACTTGTCATACATCAATAATACAGAAGCTATCGTCACTTCTTTCTGAAATACAGAAAAAGAGCAGCCACTGTACCATTGATAATATGCGAGTGCCCAGCCCACCCAGTATTCCGGACTCTTACCTTCCGAATATACACGCTCTTTGTATTCATATGTGCCGGTACATTTCTCTACCACCCTAAGTGCCAGCTCTATACCTGACATCCCGACAACCAAGCGAACATCACCGTGCTCAAAATCAGTGGCAATGCCACTCTTTATGAACATATCATAATATTCTTCGAGAGAATATCCCAATGTATATACTGCATAATCAAAGCTGTTCGCCAGATTCTTTCGGGCATTACTTATATACAATTCATTGTAGGCGCGGATCATCTGCCTTTACCTCCTCATCAATAATGCGAACCATATACAAATCGCCGGGAATGTATGCTTGCTTATTAAGATTCCTATATGCATTTCGCGCTTTAGTATCTCTGTCCGCTTTCCTGCTATACCATTCATCTGCACGAACAAATTCATTACTCAAATAACGCAATCCGGCAAATGCTCTCTTACTTCTTATAAAAACCTGCTCGCCTAACTCACCAAGCCGCATTGCCGAAGATAGCTGTGATACTGAGATGATTCCGTCAATAAAATCCCTTGCATAGGAAAAATAGCTGTCATCAGCTCTGTAGCCTATCACCATATCTACATTACTGAAATCTATGGAATAATTATCACAAAGATATCTGTATGCTTCTCTTGAAAGAGGGGATTCCAGATCGAACTTTCTGTTCTTTAACAGCACCGTGATCCAATGCAAAATACAGTAATCCGGCGAATTGAGCACCAAGACATTGAAATCCGACGCATCAAGCTCATATGTATTCACATATCCGTCCCGATCTCTGTCAACCGCCCACTCTCTGGCCATATCTATATGCTCAGTGCAATAGAATCCCTGTCCGTAATCGTTATCCTTTCTGCCCTTTCCAAATGCCGGTTTCTCAACGACTTCAGACGATCCATGATATAAAGTCAATACACTCATCCTATATCCTTCCGAAAATCACCCTTTGATTCAACTATACTCCCGTGGGAGTATAGTTGTCAAGTGACCGGGATTATAAAATAAAGCCCTGATTACGCAGGGTCTCGGATCATTAAAGGCGGTGGTCACCCACCGCCTTCTGTTAGATCTTATCCACCTTATCGCTCAGATAGATCAGTTCAGTTGCACCCTTATACTATGATTTTGCCTGCAGAAGTTCAGCTGATCGATCAGGAGGTTCTTATACCTATTCATCTCATGGCTGTCTTCTTTATGGACTTGAATATCGATTTCATGCAAGTTTTCGATCCTTATGACCTGATCAATATCTACGGTGCAGGCTTTGCACCTTCCGAATCCGGATCGATGAATTCCAAAGCATTCATATGATCCTCATATTCCTGCATCGTGATCTTTTTACCGTTATAGGTAAAGTCACTGTTCTCATCGTACATATCATCCTCATCATCCCAGTATTCGGCATTGATATCTGTCGTCTCTACGACCTTACCCGCTTCGTTATATCTTGTAAGTGTGAGCATCTGCCTGCCCGAATGGGAAAAATCACTGTGACTGACATATACATGTCCGTTAGCCTTATATACTCCGCAGGCGGCCGCCGTTCCGTCACCACAATCAAGCAAAAGCAGTTCTCCGTCTCTTACATCATATATGTTATATCCGTAGAACAAGGTCGAAACTAACAGTTCATCCTTCTTATCCTCATCAACGTCATAGTAAAAAGCCACCGGCTCCGTGCCGAAATCCTCTTCCATAAAACTGAATATCTCTGAGTATGTTTTTCCGTCAAGCTTAAGCTCATCCTTAAGGAACTTCTCATATATGTCATGATCTACTGATGAGGCTTCGTCGGTAGGATCCTCCGATGACTCTTCTTCCGATGTAGTCTCCGGCTCTGATGCAGCGTCTTCTTCAGTTTCTGTTATAGTTTCGCTTTCCGGTTCGACTTCGATCAATGCCTGCCCGGTCATTTCCTCTGTCTCTGTAGCCGCCGGATCTTCACTTTGAGCGCTTCCGCATCCGATCAGTGCGACAATACACAGACCTGCTGTGAGCATCGCTAATAGATTTCCCTTTTTTATCTTTCTCATAATCTTTCCTTTACACAGGTTCTTACCGGATAACAGGACTTGATCCAGGTTGGCGCAAGCGCCAACCCTACGAAAGCGCCTTCGCGCTTTCGTCAATCAGGTTTAAGTCAGGATAACAGGACTTGAACCAGGTTGGCGCAAGCGCCAACCCTACGAAAGCGCCTTCGCGCTTTCGTCAATCAGGTTTATCCCCGTATCACAGGACTTGATCCAGGTTGGCGCAAGCGCCAACCCTACGAAAGCGCCTTCGCGCTTTCGTCAATCAGGTTTAAGTCA